>JAISDJ010000155.1 GCA_031264865.1 Tannerellaceae bacterium
TAAAAAGTCCGTATCCAGCTTCACAGCTACATACGGACCAAACAAATAACAAACTCTACTTATATGAAAAAACAAATACTTATTTACTTTATATATCTAAACGTTATTACTTTGTTACCCTACTCTACCTACATAACAACGGATATATCCGCAAGGTTCCGGCTTTATTCGAAAAAAAAGTTAATAATCAACTTTTTTTTATGCAGGCAGCACCAATAAGGGCGTATTGGTATGGAAAAGCATCTTCCGGGCGATACCCGGATTAAACATCCGCGCCAGTATATTCCTCCGGTGCGTAGTCAGCGTTATCAGATCAATCTGTTTGTCCCGTACGAATTTCTCAATCGCCAGCAATAAATCGCCGTCGTCCAGTACCGTATATTCAATGGCGGCGTCGGGATATTGTTTCTTGAAATAATCTTTAATGCCCGACAAGCGTATCTCATTCCACTGATCGTTGCTCGTAGAGATATTAAAGATGTGTATCTGCATCGGGAAGCCCTTCATCAGATTCATAAAAGAATCGAACGCCACCAGGTCGCGCTGGTTATAAGAGGTGGCGAACGCAAAGTTCCTGTATTCCGACAGGTCTTCAAACCTCATATCTTCGGGGATGGTCAATACGGGAACTTTGCTTATTTCTATCACCTCGCCTGTTACGCTTCCTATCAAATCCAGTTCCTTCTGATTCTTACCCCGCGTACCCATGATAATAAGCAACGGGCGATATTCCTTACTGTACGACAGGATTTCTTCTTCGGGCAATCCTTCGCGGAGGATATAATTATAGGATACCTGCGGCAACTCGCCCGACTCCATCTTACGATTTATCTGCGTACAAAGGTTTTCCATATCCGTTTGTACACGTTTCAACATATACTGCACCGTCTCTTCTTCATTCACCTGATACGCCATCGTATCCCCGAACGGAATAGCCGTTGGAAAATATGGGCTGAAATAGGCATGCAGAATCATCACCTCCGCCCCGGTCTGCGCCGCATAATTAAATCCCAGATCGCATGCCTTCATGGAATAATCGGAAAAATCGACAGGGATCAGCACCTTCTTCTCCTGATTCGTCGCCGCCTCTTCCCGCGCCTCTTCCAACCATTTATTATCTTCAATAATACGCAGCGCATGAGGCAGGTCACTCTCTTTAATCCGAACCCGGACGCCCGCCGAAACCACCGGCTGAATCTGGTTCACATTATGTATACACACATCTATCCCCTCCGTTTCAAGGATCGTTTTCAATATCTGAGCCTTTTCAAAAGTATGAATGGCCAAGGTAACTAATTTGTCATCTCTGTTTTCCATATTGCTTATTTTATAACATTAGTCAAAGTTACAAATAAAAAGCGTAAAGTGGCACAATTACCGACATTTATCGGCAATTGCGCCACCCATTATCAGCAAAAGCGCCGACGATTATCAACGCTTTTTTGAAGTTATAAAAAACCGGCCAGAATTGCGCTTGTCTCCTTTTGCCTTTTCTCTACAAAAGCTCGTGCTTCTAATGCTTTCTTCTGGGCTGCAGCGGGATTCTTTGCGATGGAAAGGATCGTCGGGACGATCTTTTCGACCTCTTCCGGGATGTCCATATCGAATAGCCAGTCGTCCAATCCGACATCGCGCCACATATACCCTTTTGTCGTTTGTTCGTAAAAACGACAAACGACTGCCGGGATACCTTGTCCGATACAAATGATCGGGGAATGCATTTCCAATCCGAATAATCCGGCCGATCGTTTATAGGTACTAAGGGCTTCGTCGGTAAGCCAGTATCTATCGCGCCATACGACTTGTTTTCTAACGTCTTCGGGCAGGTGATCCAGGATGAGCGACTTTCCCAAAGCAACATGTGTTTCGTCTTCAGGACAGATTAATATTTTCATGTCCGTTTCCCTGACGATGCGGGTGATAGCTTCCCGTAAGGGACCATTGTCATGATGCTTCATCTTATTATTGACGTCGGCATGTTCCTGCACAAAAGGTCTGTTTTTCCCTTTAGCAAGCCATTCCTCCGTATAACGGTAGCGGGGAATACAACACATAAACCTGCCTTCTTCCAAGCCATGTTCTTTGAGGAAAGAAACAGCTAATTCTTCGTTTTGAAGATCGACAGCAAATGTTCCATCAGGAGCAAACTCCATAACAGGGCATGTTATGCCGTTCTCCCTGGCAAACATTAGCGATCCCGAATCGCGGAAGAACGTAAACATGGCATTGTTCAGTAATTTAATATCCACATCTGAAGCTGTCATTTTTACATCGCGGGCTACATACCTGCCGGGAAAAGTAATGCCATAGATACCATAGGGTTTACCGGTTGCTTCAACCCATTGAGCAATGTTGCGGCGACCTACCAACGAAGGTCCTGAACCGTGTACAAACAAGTCAGCCACGGAAAAAGCCTGTTTAACTTCCTCTTCGCTCTGAATGATCGGAACATTAGGAAAACGCTTTCCCAATATCTCTTTCACTCCATTCTTCACGTCGTGGGGCCAGAGTAATACCTGTACATCGGGTAGAAACCGTTCGAAAATGGTTAACACTCCCGGTGTATGCGCAATATCGCCAATATTGAATGTCTGCCAGGAAGAACAAAGCAGGATGGATTTCTTTCGATCCGGAGTGATATGGCTCCATATCGGCAGAGAATTGAATGTTGCCGCAAGAGCTGCTGTTTGTTTAAGGAATGAACGCCTGTTTATCTTTGTCTCCATACGTATTAATAATTGGGGTTTTGTCTCAGGTTTTTATTAATATCCAATTCTTTCTGTGGAATAGGGAAAAGGTAATCACGCGCCGGATTGAAGTTTCGGGTATCGAAAGACTTCAAATCCCCGGCATATTTGTCGTAGATAGGACTCCCATTCTTGTCGAAATTAGGGATATAGGTTGAAAGATAGTTTCTCTTAGGCCTACCGTATAATTGGCCATTCATAACGGACTCGGCTATTTTCCAGCGGCGGATATCGAAGAAACGCAATCCTTCCATTGACAATTCTACCTTGCGTTCGTTTCGG
>JAISDJ010000165.1 GCA_031264865.1 Tannerellaceae bacterium
TCATACGCGCCTTCTTCCTTTTGGAAGTACATCGGATCGATACGGCCGGAAGGAGCTTCTTTGATGGAATCTACTCCGTTTGCTAAGTTATACCAGTATTGATCGATATTCTGTGCACCAGGAAAGATGCACGACATACCAACTATGGCAATATCCTTATCTGTATGATTATCTTGTACCATTAATTATGCCTGTCCTTTCAAGAAATTTTCAATAGTTGATGCATTACCTCCCATGGCTAAAACAGCAGGTTCTTTACCATATTTTAATTCTTTTACGAAAAATGCTCCACCTTCTTTAAGAGGAATCATGCCTACCCCTCTTTTTCTAAATTCGCTTTCAAGTAATTCCGAAACCATTCCGGCTCCTTTCCACGGACCCCAGTTAAAAGACAATACCCGCGTAGGATTCTTTTTTTCAAGCAAAATGATTGATAGCAAATCAAATACACTGTTGCCTGCGGCATAATCGCATTGTCCTCTGTTTCCGAATGCAGAAGATACGCTACTAAACATTACCAGGAATTTAAGATCGGGCAATAATGTGCTTACAATCACTTCCAACGGATTGACTTTTGTCTGATATACATTTTCGAACGATTCCCATGTCTTATCGGCAAATAACTTATCATCTAATATACCTGCTGCATGAATAACGCCGTCTATTTTACCATATTCTTTTTTAAGAACAGTTATAAACGCTTTAAATTCGTTGTCGTTTTTGGCGTCTACCGTTTTGTAAACGACCTTTCCGCCTGCTGTTTCTATTTTTTCTATGGCCTTACCAATCTGGTTCGACTTGAATATTACCTGTAATCTTTTTTCAATGTCGGCCGGCACTTTCATGTTTTCTTTCGTAATGAGATATTTTCTTATATCTTCTTTTGTTTGTAACGATACATATTTTTCCGGATTTTCAAGTTGAGACGAACGTCCTACCAAAACATATGTACATGGATAATCAAGTGACAATTGAGAAACTAATTCGGGTGTGATGCCCTGTGCTCCTCCTAAAACAAGAACAACTGAATTTTCATCAATATCCAGCATGGACTCCCCATCCACATTTACTTCTTCGGCTTTTACGTCAAACCGAAAGCGTTCCTTATCTTTATAGATAACTTCCGGGAAGTTCTCTTTTACAGATAATTCATTAAGAACAATCTGAGGCAACATTGCTATATCAAAAGGTGTATGAGAATCAACAACTCTGAAATTAATTTCAGGATATTCGTGCATCAAGCTCTTGATAAGTCCCGGAAATCCCTGAATATTTGAAAGGTCTTTTATCTTTTGACCGTTTAATACTTTCGATGTCAAATCACTGAAAGAGAATATTCCTTTCAACCGATTCATATCTCCCGCTTTGAGGAATTTAAATAAGTGCTCAACCGTATAACGCTCAGGGGACGAAGAAACATTCATAAATATCAATCCGTCGTAGATTGATAAATCTTTTGTTTCTTTTGTGATCAGATCAACTTTTGCCCCTTGTTTCTCTATTAATTCCTTTACTGCAGCCGCATATGAATTTTCTCCTGCATCATCCGTTAAAGCAAAATATCTGCCTTCAATAGAAAGCATGTTTTCTTTTGACACAGGCGATTCTTTCAGTTTAAAACACAGCCTTGCCAATTCATTCTCATTTACCGGAAGGGTAGTGGAATCTATTGCTTCTGTTTCTTCAACTTTCTTTTCTTCGGTTATTTGTTCTTCTTTTGCAGGAAGTGAGTCGAAATTCATTTGTCCGATTTCTTCAATCCATGCAATCATATTCCTTAATGTCTTAATGGCAGCCATTTTCTCAATAATACCTTCAATTTCGGCAAGTCTTTCGGGGAATGTAAGTTTGTCTCTTAAACCTCCGATAATTTCCATACGTTTGATTGAATCGATACTTAAATCGGCTTCCATATCCATGTCCATATCCAGCATTTCGGGCGGATATCCTGTTTTATCACTAACAACTTCCAGAATGATCTCTTTCAACTGATCGGCTGTTAGCGAAGCTATATCTAATGTAGTTGCTGTACTTTCCGGTAGTTGTTTCGTTTCATCTTCTACCACTGCTTCCTGCAGACTTTCTTCTATAGTTATCGGGGTTTGATAACGCGGAGCAGAGATACGTGGACTCGGTTCATATTGGCCAAAATAACCTAACATAACATCCCGTTGATTCTGGATCATTTCGCGTTGGTTTTCAATCATTTTTTTCAAACTATCTAAGTATTCTAACATTATTTTGTCAGAGGTTGCATTACTACTGAATATATCTTTTCCCATATTTGTACTGAATATTTTTGTTATTGGATAAATTTCTCCCGACAGCATTTTCTTGTCCGAAGGAATAGCATTCTGTCCATTAATGAACCATGTGGTAGCTTTCTTCTTATACTGTTCAATGTTGTCGATATCAAGAGTTGAAACTTTACGGTCTTCAAATAACTTTTCGAGATCAAATTCTTTTCCCGTTGCTACATATTGGCCGAATGCTTTTAATAAATAGGTAATTCCTTCATTGCCTTTACTTTCGGTTTGTATCGCTACAATATCATCGCCCAGCGTATGTTGGACGAGGCCCGTCAACACCCTTCCCGGACCTGTTTCAATGAAGATGCGAGCTCCTGCATTATACATGTTCTCTAATTGTTTTGAGAACAACACGGGTTTTACCAAATGTTCCGATAGCCGTTCTTTTATTTCCTTTCCCGTTGCCGGATATACTTCCGCCGTTGTGTTAGACCATACCTGAATCGTTGGTTTTTTGAAGGAAATATTTTTCAGCACATTGGCATATAATTCTTTGGATTTTGCTAATAACGGACTGTGGAAGGCGCATGCTACATTTATTTCTTTACACGCAATGCCTTTTTCTGTTACTTTCTTAATAAACCCAGTCAGGCCGTTGGAGGTTCCCGCTAATACAATCTGTTTGGGAGAATTATAATTAACCGCCCATACTTCTGTTTCGCCGGCAAGCAACTCTTTCAGTTCCTCTCCGGATACATTACTGATAGCTGCCATCTTTCCCGGGTCTTCTTCTATTGCCTGCAAGATGGCTTGCGCTCTCTCACGGCTCAGTAATACTAAGTTTTCAGCATCGAAAGCACCGGCAAAACACAAAGCGGCCACTTCTCCGTAGCTGTGTCCGGCAACCATATCCGGCTTTATTCCCAAAGAATACAAGTATTCGGCAATGGCAAAATCTACCATACCTAATAACGGTTGTGCATTACGGGTATCGGTAATCGTTGTTTGTTGTTTTTTCTTTTCCTCTTCGCCAAACGCCGTATCAGGGAAAATAATTTCCTCATACTGTGGATTCTCTTTCAGCAAACGGCGCATCGACGGAATAGCGGTAAACAAGTCTGAGGCCATATTGATACGCTGGCTACCCTGGCCGGAGAATAAAAAGGCAACCTGGCCTTCCTTCGCATCTCTGTAGAATACATTGAAATCTCGCTTATCATCTTTGGCAATATCTATTTTCTTTAAAAGTTCTTCTACGCTGCCGGCTACTATTGAAACCTGAATGTTCTCTTTGCTGTATATAGCCAGCGTATGAGCTATATCCTTCAAAACCATGTTGTCGTTCAACGTCAGCAAATCCTTTATTTTTTGCATTTGCTGTTTAGCATCGTCCATTGTTTCTCCCCGGAATACGAATAGTTCCGACGGCCATATTTCTAGTGGCGGATTCTCATTGGTTTTATTTTCAGGATCATTTTCAATTACAACATGAAAATTAGTACCTCCAAAACCAAAAGCGCTAATTCCGGCAATTCGTTTCTCATTTTTCCATAATACCGGATTTGCATTAAATACGAATGGGTTTGTTTTTTCATTATAATAACCATTCGGCTGGTTCATATGTAAAATCGGAGGAATAATCCCTTGCTGTACGGTCAAGGCTGCTTTGATTAAAGCGGCAATACCGGCTGCACATTTTGTATGCCCGATTTGAGTCTTGACAGAACCTAAATAAGTTTGTTTATTGAGAGCCCCGGTATCTAAGAATATATCGGTAAGAGCAGATAATTCCGTTTTGTCGCCCACAACGGTTCCTGTACCATGCGCTTCCACAAACCCTGCCTGAGAAGGTAATATACCGGCGCGGCGATAGGCTCTTGCCAACGCATTGATCTGTCCTTTATGATTTGGCGCGGTTAATCCGAGGCTTCTTCCGTCACTACTTCCTTCAATCGCTTTGATTACAGCATATACCTTATTGCCATCCCGTTTGGCATCTTTGAGCCTTTTTAATACAACTACTCCGATACCTTCGCCTAATACAATTCCATCGGCTTCATTGGAAAAAGAAGCAGGACATCCTTTTTTCGACAAAGCATAGGTGGAAGAAAACATCAGGAAGTCATTGATTCCATTATGGAAGTCTGCGCCCCCTGCTATGACCATATCGGATCGATTGGATACAAGCTCCTGGCAGGCTACGTCCATTGCTGCCAATGATGAAGCGCAGGCTGCGTCTACAGTATAATTACGCCCTCCCAGGTTCAGCCTGTTGGCAATGCGTCCGGCAATAACATTGGATAGAACTCCGGGGAATGAATCCTCCGTTAATTTAGGTAAGGCTTCGTCTATCTCGTTGGGTAAATAGCCAAACAGTTGCATAAGTCCCGATCTGATAGTATACGTGTATGCCAGATCCGTTGCTCCTTCCGCTCCGAAGAAAACAGATGTATTGTCTAAATCAACTGTCGATAAATCAGTATATCCGGCATCTTCCAATGCACGTTTAGCAACATAAAGGCTCAATAGCTGAACCGGTTCTATGGATGAAAGCGATTGCGGGGTAATACCAAACTCCAGCGGATCGAAATCGATAGTAGGAATAAATCCTCCCCATTTAGAAGTAGAATAGTCGGTATCCTTGACATCCGGCTTATAGAATACATCTTTATTCCATCGGGTATCCGGAACTTCTGTTATGGTATTTTTACCAATGAAAAGATTTTTCCAATATTCATTTTTGTTTTTTGCATCCGGGAAGATACATTCCATTCCTACAATGGCAATATCCATAGGGGATGCCAGATGATCGGGGATATTGATATCTTTAAGTTGACGAATCAATTGGTTGCTGTCAATTGAAACATGCTTATGAAGCGTTTTTATGGTGACTACCTTTTGAAGCAAACCTGTAACTTCACCAGTCATGTAAAGCCCTTTTTCGATTTGTTCATCATTGGATAGCTTTATCAACTCGCCGTCCTTTCGTTCCATCCCTTTTGCTGCAATACGTGAGCGTCCCAGGTTCAGTTCTTCCAGCTTTATCCAGGCTTCCTTGGCATCCATACCTTCCGAAAGCATTTTTTGTTTTTCTTGTAAGAAAGACTCTGTATAGGGAGTGGCAACGGCGCGGGTTTCTTGTCCTAAAGCCGTTTCCAATAAGATTGTTTCATTTTTTTCAATAAGCTGTTTCTGGTATTCGTTTTGGATGGCTCCGGATGTAACCGCTTCTTCTGTGTAGAGATAGGAAGTACCCATCTGAATCCCGACTTTCATTCCTCTTGCCGCCAATGTTGCCGCCATAATACTCACAAATGCAGACGAAAGGCTATCATGAATTCCTCCGGCGAATAAAACACTGATAAATGATTTATTATCTTCTTTTAACAAACGATTTATTTGTTTCTCCCAAAGTATCAGGCTCATGATAGGGCCAACATGGCCTCCACTTTCGCGGCCTTCAAAAATGAAATGTTTAGCACCTTCTTTCAGAAACATCTCCAAAAGGTTTACCGATGGTGCATGTAAAAAAACTTTTATACCTTCTTTCTCAAAAGGGGCAGCTAAAGATGGACGTCCACCAGCGATGATCACCACTTTAGGCTTTGTTTCTATGATATACTTCGTCTGCTCTTCCAACATTTGAGGCGAAGTAAAACCTAAGATTCCCACTCCCCAAGGCTTATCTCCCAATAATTGTGATGTCTCTTTCAGGAGATCCCTACAAGATTCTCCCGTCATCAGGCTTAATGCCAGAAAAGGCATAGCGCCTTCGTTCGCTATATCGTCGATAAATTGCGGTGTATCACTGATACGAGCCATCGGGCCTTGGGTTATTGGATATTTTATACCCAAATCTTTGGCAAATTCACTATTTTCACCAATAACAGGTAATGATTTTGCTTGGTGAAGATGTCCGTAGGCAGACTCATGGATTGCAGATATCAGATTTCTGAGATTTTTGTATTGAATCAAATAATCAACAGATAAGGTAATATCCTGCCCCATGGGAATATAGTTCTCAGAGAGATCATATCCTCCCAGAAACGGATACAAATCGTTTACTTTAGGGATATTGGGTAATTTAGGCGAATTTGTTCTGCGTAAAACCCTAAAACCATCAATTACAATAGTTTCATTTCCGTTTAATTTTTTACAAACCTGTTTAAGTTCTGCTGGGGCACTACATTCGGGGAAAACAGCCACTTGAGAATCTAATATAACCCCCTGAGCTCCTAATGCAAAAAAAGCAGCAGACGTATGTACTCCGACACCTCCCTGAACATACAGTTTTACATCGTTCTTTTTACATAAATCGATTACTTTCTGAAAAAGAATGAAGGAAGATTCCCGAGCTACTTTTCCGGCACCTTCATTTCCTTTAATTATAATTGAAGAAACGCCATTACTAATTAATGTGGAGACATCTTCCGGCGAATAAGCCTGATATAAAAGTTCAACGTCTTTACTCACCGAAAACCGGCTATCGGCAGGTAAAATAACTTTGGTTACATTTTTGGGTAATTTTAGACCTTCTAATTCGGGAGAAATGTAAACACCGAAAGGGTGGTCTGTTTTTTCCGATAATTCCTTTAAAGCATTATCAGATGTTTTTTTAGATTGGTTTAAGTACAATACCGGAAATGCGCCTGCTTCAATTGTTTTTAAAGCCAGCTTTATGTCTGGTATTTCAAAAGGAGAAAAAACCAATACCTCTTTTGTCCAGGATTCCATATCTTTTTATTAGGTTAAATTTTTTATCTGTTAGTCTATCAAATCATCAGCATGTATAAACCCAGTATATTTAGGTTAGTCTACATTATAACATGCTACGTATATAAGTCTCGTTTCATATAATTAGGTTTATTCTATTTGTTTTTAAAATTGCGCACGAAGTTAATTTATTCTTTGTATTAATGCAAACATTAAAAAAAATGAATATTGCAAAACACAGAATGAAAAAAAGTTGCCATAATAGATATTTTATTTTGAAAAATTATTGCATTTACTTCCATTCTTTGCCGATTCAAAACCGATATCAACGACAGGTTTCAGAGATTTTCCCCAGATTTATGATTTGTCCGAAATTACTCCTGAGTGCAATTTGTTTAATTGCCTTACAGCTATAAGTAGTTTATTTTTAATTGTCTGCTTTCTATAAAACATATGTAGGAAAATATTTACTAAACACTATCAAAATAATACAATACCACATCAGCAGTGTTCTTTTATTTTTTTATCAAATGTCCGAATAAAGAAAAAGAGAATCACATCAAAATATAAGCCTATAGTGTAATATCTGCTTACATTTTGTATTCTGTTAAAAAAAACAAATCAACAAGATATTATGCTTTATTAACAAAGAATAGAGAAAAAATATTAGTTTCCAGGAAAAAACCATTGTATTGTCTTGAAGAAACCACCATAATGGTTTTGCAAAAACATCACAATGGTTTTATAAAGACATCGTAATGGTTTCCTGAAGACATCACAATGGTTTTCTCGCTTTTCGCCACCCATAGATTTTTGGCTATAATCGGACTTTTTAAGTCGTATATAATGGCTTAATTTTATATGACCGCTTATTATTGAAGATTTTTATGTAAGTTTCTCCTATAAATGTTTTGTGATATTTTTATTTATCTATGTGATAGCTCAATTTTTATCATGTATATTTGCGAGGAATGTTAATCGTTAATCATATCACCATGAAATACAAGCTTTACTTACCGTTTGTAGGAATATCCCTTTTAGGATTGTTGTTATCATGTAACCAGCAAGATATGCAACCTTCTGATTTACGTTGTGAATACTTGGAGAATCCGATAGCTATTGAGAGTCTGACGCCTTTATTAAGCTGGAAACTTCAATCTGGGAAAGAAAGGAAATCACAAACAGCCTTTCAGGTATTGGCAGCGAGTCGACCGGAATTACTTATAGAAGGAAAGGCTGACTGCTGGGATTCAGGTAAGATACTTTCCTCGCAATCCGTACAAGTGCAATATAAAGGGGAAGAATTATCGTCCCGTCAAGATATTTATTGGAAAGTAAGAATTTGGGATGAACAGGATAATCCGACATCTTGGAGCGAAATAGCTAGCTGGTCAATGGGTTTGCTACATTCAAGCGATTGGAAAGCTCAATGGATTGCTTACCATGAAGACCTCGACCCCAATGCCACTACAACCTATCCGGCGCCTTATTTCCGCAAATTGTTTACTACACATAAACCTATTCGTCAGGCAAAAGCCTATATTTGTGGATTAGGTTTTTATGAATTGTATCTGAACGGACAAAAGGTAGGCGACCAAGTATTGGCGCCTGCCGTAACTAACTATGATAAACGACAATTACAACATATACTATATTATTACGACGACCAATCTACACAACGTGCTTTATACAACACGTTTGATGTAACAAACCAGGTGACAGAAGGAGATAATACGATAGGGGTTATCCTTGGAAACGGCTGGTACAATCAGCGTAGCCGAACAGTAGAGGGCGATATGTGGTACGACACTCCCCGTTTATTGTTCCAACTCGAAATTGAATATGTCGACGGTAGTGCCGAAATGATTGCTACAGATAATTCTTGGAAATGTCTGACAGGCCCTCTGCTACACGATGCTATTTTCACTGGTGAAATATACGACGCCCGTTTGGAAATGGAAGATTGGAACAACAGCAACTTTGATGATGCAAACTGGAAAGAAGCGTTAACCGTAAGAGCTCCAACTGGTAGTTTGCATACGCAATTGGCACCCGCTGACAAAATCACACGTGTTTTAATTCCTGGCTTTAAAGGACGCATAAATGATTCTACCTATCTATATACGCTTCCCGAAATGATTTCGGGATGGGCTGAATTAAACGTAAAAGGGGAAGCTGGAAACCAGATAAGGCTTCGTTTTATTAGTGAAGAGAAGGACGACTATGGACAATTTGATACCTATATTTTAAAAGGCGGTGTAAAGGAAACATGGGAGCCACGGTTTACTTGGCATGCCTTTCGTTATGTAGAAGTTATTACTTCCGTAGCAATGGACGAAAGAAGTATCCGGATAAAGGTGGTCAATACCGAACCGGCCGAAACATCGTCGTTTGCCTGTTCAAATGATTTATTTAATGCGATTCACGATGCTTATATCCTTACACAGAGAGGGAACTTCCACGGAAGTATCAGCAGCGATTGTCCGCACCGCGAACGGTTAGCCTATACGGGTGACGGGCAGGTAATTGTAGAAAGTTCGCTTTTTACGTTCGATATGACACAGTTCTATCGCAAATGGTTTAACGATATGGCAAACGCCCGGAATAAAAAGACCGGCTATGTTCCGCATACAGCTCCTTTTGCAGGAGGTGGCGGTGGCCCGGCTTGGGGGTCGGCCTATGTTATTATGCCCTGGGCTTATTTTTGTTATTATGGCGATACTACCCTCTTGCGAGAGCATTATGAGGGAATGAAACAATGGGTAACCTATTTAACTACCCGGACAGACGACCGGGGGATTGTTGTACGGGAAGAACCCAATGGCTGGTGTCTTGGAGACTGGTGCACACCCGGAAAAGTGGAGATTCCCGAACCACTTGTCAATACTGCTTATTATTATCATTCGGCAGATTTAGTATCAAAAATCGCCCATATCTTAGGAAAGAAGGAAGATAACGAACAGTTCAACCGGTTAAAAGAGAAGATTAAAGCGGATTACAACGCTGTATTCTTCAACGCCGAAACAAACCATTACTGGGAAGGACGACAGGGAGCCGACGTATTCCCGCTGGCTTTCGATATCGTACCCGAACAAAAGAAAGAGGCAGTATTGAATGCCTTGGTTGCTCACCTTGAAAGCATCAACTATCATTTCGACACCGGAATCTTAGCGACTCCTCTGTTATTGAAAGTCTTGACAGATAATAACTATGTTGATCTGGCCTATCGGTTGATGAATCAACGGAGCTTCCCCGGTTTCAGCTATCTGTTAGACGATAGCTATACCTGCCTGTGGGAAAACTGGGATGGTAGCGCTTCTCGCGATCATCCGATGTTCGGCAGTGTAGTAGCATGGTTCTACCATTCTTTGGCGGGTATACGATATGATGATGAACAGCCCGGTATGAAACATATCGTAATTGCTCCGCAAATGATTGATGAACTGTCTTGGTGCAAAGCCTCTTGGAAATCGCTATATGGAATCGTACGTTCGGAATGGAAAAAACAAGATGCCGACTTTGAATTAACGATAGAAATCCCGTTTAACACTACGGCAACCGTTTATCTTCCCAATAAAGAGAACAATTCAACAATAGAAAAGGTTATAACATCCGGGATTCACCATTTCACTATAAAGTGAAACGGTGAGATTATGATGTATTTAATAAGCTCTTGCGAAAATTACACGCTGTTTGGAAGGCTTGCCGGTTACCATACATTTGCCCGGTGTCTTGTCGCCTTCCAACGGAATACACCGAATAGTTGCTTTCGTTTCGGCTTTTACCTTCTCTTCCGTTTCCGCCGTACCATCCCAGTGGGCCATAATGAATACGCCTTCTTCAATCTTTTCTTTAAACTCCTCGTATGTATCTACGGACACAATGTGGGTAGCACGGAAGTCGTATGCTTTCCGATAAATAGTTTGCTGGATATCGTCGAGCAGATTCTTTACGTACGCTTCAATGCCGGCGCAAGTGATGGTTTCCTTTTCTAATTTGTCGCGACGCATCACTTCGATGGTGTTGTTTTCTAAATCACGTCCACCCATAGCCAAACGTACCGGAACACCTTTTAATTCGTACTCGGCAAATTTCCATCCTGGCTTTTTATTGTCGGCGTCATCATATTTAACGGAAATACCCATTGCTTTCAGTTTAGAAGCGATACCGTTTACTTTTTCCGAGATTTGCGCCAATTGTTCCATATTCTTGTAAATAGGAACAATAACCACTTGTATAGGCGCTAACAATGGAGGAAGTACCAAACCGTTGTCGTCGGAATGGCACATAATCAAAGCGCCGATCATACGGGTGGAAAGTCCCCATGATGTAGCCCAGGCATAGTCTGTTTTTCCTTCTTTGTCGATAAATGTTACATCGAATGCCTTTCCGAAATTCTGTCCGAGGAAATGAGATGTTCCAGCCTGCAAGGCTTTGCCATCCTGCATCATGGCTTCAATAGTATAGGTATCAACTGCTCCGGCAAAACGTTCGCTTTCCGATTTAACGCCTTTGATTACCGGCATTGCCATAAATTCTTCGGCAAACTGTGCATATACGCCTTGCATCTTCACTGTTTCTTCAATAGCTTCCTGGCTTGTTGCATGAGCTGTATGGCCTTCTTGCCACAAAAATTCAGCAGTACGGAGAAACAGGCGGGTACGCATCTCCCAACGCATCACGTTTGCCCACTGGTTGATAAGGATAGGCAGGTCACGATACGACTGAATCCAGTTACGGTAGGTGTTCCATATAATCGTTTCCGAGGTTGGACGGATAATCAATTCTTCTTCAAGCTTGGCAGCAGGGTCTACCACTACACCAGAACCGTCGTCGGCATTTTTCAGGCGATAGTGGGTTACAACGGCGCATTCCTTGGCGAAACCTTCCACGTGGTCGGCTTCACGGCTCAGAAATGATTTGGGAATCAGTAAGGGGAAATAAGCGTTTACATGACCGGTTTCCTTAAACATATCGTCTAAGATGCGTTGCATTTTTTCCCAAATCGCGTAACCGTATGGCTTGATTACCATGCATCCGCGAACAGCAGAATTTTCTGCCAGTTCGGCTTTAACGACCAAATCCTGATACCACTGTGAGTAGTTTTCACTTCTCTTGGTAAGCTCTTTCAACTCTTTTGCCATTTTTAAAATTGTATTATAAATTGACTTAACAGGGCGCAAAGGTAATTATTCCCGGCAGGATATACCACGGTGTGGTAATCTTTTTCAAGACAAATCCTTAGTTTGACTGACCGACACAGGAAAGATTAGACTTCAAGCTTAAATAATGGAAATAGATACAAAGGAATTTTTACTGACTGAATTACTGAAAAAAAGCAACGAAGTTTTAAATATTTTCTTATCTTCCGAAATTATTTATTGTTAGCATTAAATGGTTTATAAGTATGAAAAACATTTTACTTTCTTTAGTGGTATTCCTTCTTTGGGTGAATAGTGCCGGAGCACAGGAGGGATATTGGCCGAAATATGCCGATGCCGGTTGGCAACCTGCTTCTTCCGAATATAAAATAAATACAGCAGCGCAATTAGCGCAATTGGCTATATTGGTTAATAATGGCGAACGTTTTGAAGATGTAACGTTTACGCTTGAAAGTGATATTGATTTATCCGCTCATTATTGGACGCCTGTCGGAGAAGAGAATACAACTCCTTTTTGTGGTACTTTTGACGGAAAGAACCATACCATTGAAGGATTACTGATCGACAATAATATAACGGATTATTGGGGAGTCTATTCAGCCCTGTTCGGACGAATTGCCGGTAAAGCCCATTTGAAAAATATAATACTGGGCAGTGGACTAATAAAAGGAGGAATGGGGGATGGTACGCTTACAGCCTCATTAATTGCTGATGTTTTAACGGAAGATACACAGCCTGTCCGGATAAGCTCATGTTATAACCTAGGTGTAGTAGTAATAGCGGGAAGCGGCGCTCGTGGAGGACGGACAGGCGGATTAATTGCATCCATAAGAACAGAGTCTGAAGCAACAGCTAAAACCTCCATTACCATTGAGGAATGTGTTAATAATGCGGATGTTACGGGAATCTGTACCAGTAGTTATACCGGTGGATTGATTGGATTTGTATCAGCGGGAAATCATGCGGAAATCGTTATAACTGACTGTTATAATGATGCAAATGTTAAGGGTACAAAAGACTGTACAGGTGGTTTGGCAGGCCGTATGCAAGCTTCATCCGACGCAAATGTTATGTTGGTTGCTTGTATGGCTGGCGCAACGATACAAGGAGGAGAAGGTTACACTGGGGGATTAGTTGGACATTTGAAAGCTTCCGGTACAAATAGTATAGCGAAAGTCAAAGCTTGCTCCGTTTCGGCTCACGAATTAAAAGGCAATAATGAGTTCACCCATATCTTTATAGGAAAAAACGAAAATGGCACACTTGAAGATAATCAGGATGAATCGGAAAACTAAGCTAAAAATTCATCCGGCATTTTTGTTACCGGCATAATAGCAGCTATTTTCTTTGCAACATCAAATCCAGACGGACATATTACCTTACATCCGCCGCATGTCGAACAAGCATCTTGTTCTAACGTTAATGCAGTTAATGTTTCTTTCGACAGACTTGCATGTTTGTATCCGTACGTATACATATAAGCGCGCATGATATCAGGAATAGGCAGGTTTTGAGGGCATTGGGGAATACACTGTTTGCATTGTTGGCAATAAAGCATTTCACGATTACATAATACCGCTAAATAGTGCTGTTCGTCGGGTGTTATTTCCGGACTCATGGCCGCTTCCAAACATTCATCTAAGTGATTATAATTAGTTAAACCGGGAATAACCGTTGTGATGTATTCATTCTGCCAGACCCATTTCAGGCAAGCTTGTCCGTTTATCTTGATTTTACCTTCAGCGTCTTCGGTTCCGCCTGCCATTGTTTTCATTCCGATAAGTCCCATTCCTGCTTTGGCTGCCCGTTCAATAGCTTCTTCGTTTTCTTTAAGGTTCTTCATCTTAAAATTGTAGCTAATCAATCCCACATCATATATACCGGTATCTACTGCCGCATGTATAATATCGGGATTCTGGTCGTGTGAAGAAAAACCTACAAATCTGGCTTTCCCTTCTTCTTTTATTCTTTTCAGTATATTCAGAATCCGCTCGTCTTTTATTTTTTCCGGTATTCGGATATCATGCGTATAGTAGATATCTACATAATCCAACTTTAAACGCTTCAGACTTATATCAAGTTTCTTCATGATATCTTCTTCAAAGTTATCACGTAAAGGGTAGGGGAACATACCTTTGGTAGAAATACAAAAACGATCCCTCTGCTTCCCTTCAAAAAACTTACCTAATTCTTCTTCATTCCTACCGTTTTGATAAACATGTGCTGAGTCGAAATGAAAGATTCCCGACTGATAAGCAACCCGTAATACATTCTGACTGTCAGGCCGATCTACTCCCATGCTGAGAATGGGTAATTCTATCCCGGTCTTTCCCAGCGTACGAACCGGAATAGACGATGCTTTTTCCTGTATATTGTTTGTAACCGAAGTGGCGAAAGAATCCGATGCAAGCAGTGTGCTAACACCTGTAGTAGCTGATATCCGAAGGAAATTTCTACGGTCAATACCTTTATTTCTCATGGGGTTAGATTTAATGATTCGAGATTTGAGTTTCAAATATACTCTTATTTTCGTACATTTGCACACTTATTTGCAATTTAATTAGGTATTAGTACTATGATAACTGTCAACAATCTGGACTTACAGTTCGGAAAACGTATTTTATTTCAGGATGTGAATCTGAAGTTTACACCCGGGAATTGTTATGGAATTATTGGAGCGAATGGAGCGGGTAAATCCACGTTTCTTAAAATAATCAGTGGCGAAAAAGACCCTACTCGGGGAACTATCTCTATGGGACCGGGTGAACGCCTTTCCGTATTAAGCCAAGACCACTTTGCTTTTGATGAGTTTACGGTGTTAAATACTGTATTAATGGGACACCGTGAGTTATGGACCATAATGAATGAAAAGAATGAACTGTATGCCAAACCCAATTTTACCGATGCCGACGGTATCCGTGTATCCGAATTAGAAGAAAAGTTTGCTGAAATGGAAGGCTGGAATGCAGAGAGTGATGCCGCTAGCTTGCTAAGTGGATTAGGTATCAGGGAAAATCTGCACGATAGCATGATGAAAGATCTGAGTGGTAAGCAAAAAGTACGTGTTTTGTTAGCAAGAGCCCTTTTCGGACAACCGGATAACCTGTTGCTAGACGAACCTACCAACGACCTCGACCTTGAAACGGTTGGTTGGCTTGAACAATATCTTTCTAATTTTGAACATACGGTATTAGTGGTAAGCCATGATCGCCACTTCCTTGATTCTGTTTGTACGC
This sequence comes from Tannerellaceae bacterium, assembly GCA_031264865.1. Classification (GTDB taxonomy): domain Bacteria; phylum Bacteroidota; class Bacteroidia; order Bacteroidales; family Tannerellaceae; genus DFXE01. The sequence continues at coordinate 15,361 of JAISDJ010000165.1, forward strand.
ATACGGTTGATATAGACTTCGGAAAATTACAGTTGTTTGCCGGTAACTATAGTTTCTGGTATGAATCCAGTCAGTTAGCGCTTCGCCAACAACAACAACAGAATAAGAAAGCTGAAGAAAAGAAGAAAGAGTTGGAAGAATTTATCCGTCGATTTAGCGCTAACGTTGCCAAATCCAAACAGACAACCAGCCGTAAAAAGATGATTGAGAAGCTGAATATTGAAGAGATTAAACCTTCTTCGCGCCGTTATCCTGGCATTATCTTTACGCCTTCACGCGAACCGGGAAATCAGATATTGGAAGTAAAAGGTTTAACAAAACGTATTGAGGGAGAAATCCTCTTCCGGGATTTGAATTTTAATGTTGAGAAAGATGATAAAATCGTATTTATAAGCCGCGACCCTCGTGCTATGACAGCTCTCTTCCAAATCATTAATGATGAAGAGAATGCCGACGCCGGCACTTTCCAATGGGGACAAACCATCACAACGGCTTATTTACCCCTGGATAATGCTGACTATTTTAATTCGGACTATAATCTGATAGAATGGCTTAGCCAGTTCGCACAGGATACAAATGAAGTTTATCTAAAAGGCTTTTTAGGACGTATGTTATTCTCCGGTGAAGAATTATTGAAGAAAGTAAATGTACTTTCGGGAGGAGAGAAAATGCGTTGTATGATTTCGCGTATGATGTTGAAAGATGCGAATACACTGATACTGGATACCCCAACCAACCATTTAGACTTAGAATCCATACAGGCATTCAATAATACATTACGTACATATAAAGGAAATATACTCTTTTCAAGCCACGACCATGAATTTATTCAAACCGTTGCCAACCGTGTCATAGAACTTACGCCGAATGGTATCATTGATAAGATGATGGAATATGATGATTATATTTCCGATCCTACGGTTGCAGCATTAAGGGAAAGATTATATAAATGAAAAAAAGGCTGTTTTTTATCTTAGCTGTATTTGTTACCTGGCTACCGGTTTTTGTTATTCAAAAACCAGTATTTATGCTTTATCATAAAGCACTGGCAGAGGGATATACATTTATGGATTGGATAAATGTTGCCTTGCATGGTTTAAAGTTAGATTGTACGATTGCCGGCTATCTGACGGTTATCCCTTTGCTTTGCGTACTTATCTCCGTGTGGTTTCCGGGAGGATATCTTCGGAAAGCAGTAACGGTTTACATTGGGATTATGGCTGTACTTGTAGCTGCCATATTTGCGGTAGACGTAGCTTTATATGCTTTTTGGGGCTTCCGTTTAGATGCAACGATCTTTTTCTATATGCAATCACCTTCGGATGCCATGGCAAGTATTCCTGTTGGTTTGTTTATCAGGCAAATGATTCTTTTTATTGTTTATGCATTTGCTATTTTCCGGCTATTTAGTAGATATATTATACCCTTGTTGCCAGATACTCCTGTAAAGAAGCGGATGTTAAATACGTTTACTTTCCTGCTTGTTGGAGGAATTCTTTTTTTACCTATCCGTGGTGGTATCACTACATCCACGGCTAATGTAGGAATGGTCTATTTCGGTAATAATCAATTTCTTAATCATTCGGCGATAAACCCTACATTTAGCTTGATGGCTTCTCTGTCAAAACAACAGGATTTTGCTTCCCAGTTTAATTTCTTTCCGGAAGAAGAACGGAAAGAGTTAGTTGAATCATTGATTACTCCGAATAAGGAAACTCAACCATTGCTAACCGAGGATACAGCGCTATTAAATACAAAACGTCCGAATATCCTTTTTATTATATTGGAGAGTTTTACAGCCAATGTTATAGAAACCTTAGGAGGAACAACGGATGTCACTCCCAATCTCAATCGTCTGTGTGAAGAAGGAATACTATTCACAAACCTTTATGCCAATTCATTTCGTACCGACCGTGGTTTGGTTGCTATCTTGAATGGTTATTTGGCCCAGCCAACCACTTCAATTATGAAGTATCCGGCAAAAAGCCAAACTTTACCGTCTATATCCGGAACATTAGTTAAGGAAGGATATATAGCAGATATGTTATATGGAGGAGACATTAACTTCACCAATATGCAGAGCTATTTTTATAGCGCTGGTTATAGTTCGATAGTGGCCGATCGTGATTTTCCTTTATCTGACAGATTGAGTAAATGGGGAGTAAACGACGATATTACATTTGCTTATCTGTACGATTCCATTACAAAGAAAGGACAAGATAAACGTTGGTTCAGTACGTTTTTAACACTGAGCAGCCATGAGCCGTTCGAAGTACCTTACCAACGTTTGGATAATCCGTTCCTTAATTCGGTAGCTTTTACGGATAGTTGTATCGGCGACTTCATTGATAAAATAAAAACGACACCTGTTTGGAGCGATTTGTTGGTCATCATGGTTGCCGACCATGGTTTTCGTTATCCGGATAACCTGGAGGAGTATGAACCGGCTCGTTATCATATTCCTATGTTATGGCTTGGCGGTGCTGTAAAAGAAGCAAGAAGAATAACAACGATTGGTAATCAAACCGATTTGGCAGCAACACTGCTTAATCAATTGGGTTTACCTCATCATACATTTACATTTAGTAAAAATATATTAGACCCTTCCTATCCTGTTTATGCATTCTATACCTATAACAACGGATTTGGTTTTATTGACAATACAGGTGTATCGGCCTATGATAATGAAAGTAATAAATCATTGATTGAAACCCCTAAAGAAGGAGGCCGGGAACGTATTAATAAAGGAAAAGCCTTACTTCAAACACTTTATGACGATTTAGGAAATCGCTAAAATATCTTCACATTTTTAAAATAAATTATTTACCATAACTATAATCGAAACACTATTGTGGCTTACTATTTTGTCCTACTATTGTACATAGTTTCTTTCTGAAAGTTTTTATATTTGTGACAAAAAGTAATCATTACTAAATGTTCAAAGTTTTTACATGTTACTAAACAAATAAAAATGTGAAACGGAAAATCTACTTATCAGGAAGCTTATTTATTATCTGTTGCATGATGGTATTTGCCAAGGATATAATTAAAGGCAGAGTAATAGATGCAAATCAAATGGGTATTGACGGAGTGGCGGTTGTATTGCAGACGGTGGATTCGATTTATATTGATGCTGTTTTAAGTGATAGCTTGGGTATGTTTTCCTTTCAAGTAGAAAAAGGTAGTTATCGTTTATTGCTTCAGCATTTGCTTTATGAGGCAAGGGAGTTGGATATTGTCGACAATGATATAGGAAGTATAGAGTTGAAAGAGAAAGATTATCGGTTGGAAGAGGTGGTTGTGAAAGGCGAGCGTCCACAGGTAAGAGTAAGTGGGGGAACTTTACTATATGATATGCCGCAGTTAATAAGAAACAGACCGGTGAATAATGCTTTTGAGGCTATAAAAGAATTGCCCGGCATTAGCGGAGATGACGAAAGATTGGAATTGCTTGGCGCCGGAAGCTTGCATATTGTATTGAACGGACAGTTGACTTCTATGTCGTTACCACAATTGATTAATTTATTAAAGAATATTCCAGCTTCACGTGTTAAGAATACTGAGGTTATGTATAATGCTCCTGCCAGGTACAATGTAAAAGGAGCATTGATCAATGTAATAATTGAACAAGATAATGGCCGGGGAGAATCTTTACAAGGTGAAGCTGGGGCAGAATACAGGCAATACCATTTTGCTTCGGAGTTTGCACATGCAAACGTAGTATATTCGGCGCCTCAATTAAGTATAGACCTGCTAGTGAACGGCAGAAAAGACAAGGGATATGGCGGAGAAGATATGTTTGCACGTCATGCACTAAAAGATGAAATAGTAGAAATAAATCAGATAAACAGGAGCAAGTCAAAGTCGAACAATGGCTCTCTTCGCTTAGGTATGGACTATACATTTAAAAACGAAGATAAACTTTCTGCTTCCTATTATATAGATGGCGATAACTTTGACGGTACAAGAACGTCTAACAGCTTGTTTTCTTATTTGAATAACGGAGGAGAAATACCTGTTTTCAGTACAACAGTAATAGATAGTCGTAATACATTACAGAATGCACAGTTACAATATAAAGGCCATACAGGTATTACTGCCGGAATAGATTTTACAAATTATAGAAATCCGGAACATCAACACTTTGTAAATAATAGTAATGACAGTTCGTCTGTCGACTTGCTTAATAACAGCAGGCAGAATATATCCAAATGGATGATATTTATTAATCATACACATACATTTAAAAACGAATGGGCGCTTAATTACGGTATAAACGGTAGCTATACTACATCAAAAACCAAAATAGAATACCTGTACTATATATGATAGTAAATTAAATGATGAACAGGTAGAATACGGAGGAAATGCGTTTGCCGAATTATCCCATACATTCGGACGTTTCTCTGCTACTGTTTCTTTGAAAGGAGAATACTTTACGTCTGAGTACACGTCAAATGGAGAGAAATCGGTTTTGTGGGATGATTTTACTTTTTTTCCCAATGCAGCGCTAAGTTATACTTTTTCACCATATCATATTTTACAATTTAATTTATCAAGTGATAAAACGTATCCTTCTTATTGGACTATTAATCCCCAGATTACTTACCTGAATGCATATTCGGTGATTCAGGGAAATCCGTCATTAAAGCCAAGCCGTTCGTATGATGGGCAATTCTTGTATATCATGAGGCAAAAATACATTTTCATGGCTTTTGCTCAATATAAACCAGATTATTTTGCCCAATTACCTCACCAAAGCAACATGGAACTGCAAACGATATTCCGCTTTGAGAACTTCGACTTCCGCCTGTTAACCGGCATTGGTACAATTATACCTGTAGCGATCGGTAGTCGCCTTACCTCTCGCATAACCATACAAGGAATGCGTTTACAGGAGAAAAGCAATCATTTTTATGATACTCCTTTTAACAACAGCAAGTATTTGGGTAGGATTGGTATAGACAATACACTAACTATTTCCGATGCCAAACCCAATCTGAGACTTACCCTGAATGGCTATTATGTATCTCCTGCCATACAAGGAGTCTATAAATTGGGAAATTCGTATAATGTATCGGCTGGATTGAAATGGACATTTGCCAAAGATAAAGCTATCTTGACATTGAAATATGAGAACATTTTCCGGAGCCGCGTGCCCAAATCGATTGAAATAGATATGGGTAACTGGTATAGCCGGATGAAAAACATTGATACAAGCCGGTTTTTCGGAATTGCCTTTGCATGGAAGTTCGGAGGATACAAGGAAAGAACACATGAAAAAGTGGATGATTCGCGATTTGGGAAATAAAAAATAGTTTGCCTGTTGAATTATTTGGTATAAATCAGAGATTTTTCTCCTGAAAATTATTCGGTAAAAGTTTTGTTTATATATTTAGATGCAATTTAAGCATAGTAATAGAAAAACGATAAACAAAACGACCATGGAAGCAAAGAAGAAACAAGGGGGAAAGAAAAATTTTGTGTTGGACACAAATGTTATCCTGCATGATTACAAATGCATTGAGAACTTTCAGGAGAATGATATCTATCTCCCCATTGTAGTGTTGGAAGAGTTGGATAAATTTAAGAAAGGAAGTGAACAGATTAATTATAACGCCCGTGAATTTGTACGTGAACTGGATTCTATTACTGATAGGGACCTTTTTGTAAAAGGGGCGGCTCTCGGTCCGGAAAAGGGTACACTCTTTGTAGTAGCCGGTGATAAGTTTCAGGAAAAAATAGCTCAATCATTTCCGGAATTTACACCCGACCACCGGATTCTTTCGTGTGCATGGACTGTATCTCAAGTACATCCCGAAATGAAAACAATCCTTGTAACCAAAGATATAAACCTTCGTATGAAAGCCCGCTCCCTGGAAATTGAAGCAGATGATTATATCACAGACAAGGTAGTAAATGTGGATATTTTTGGACGTGCACAGGAAACATATGATGATATAGCTCCGGATATGATAGATAAACTATATGCTGCACCGGAAGGTTTGGATTTGGATGTATTGAATATGAAGACGATTATCCAACCAAACGAATGCTTTATATTAAAGAGTGTACGCAACTCTGTATTAGTAAGATATAATCCTTTCACAGGAAAAGTAAAGAAGGTTGAAAAAGGAACAAACTATGGTATCCAGCCTCGTAATGCTGAACAAAGTTTTGCTTTTGAAGTATTGAACGACCCTGATATAAAGTTAGTAGGCCTTACCGGAAAGGCGGGAACAGGAAAAACGTTATTAGCATTGGCTGCCGCTTTAAAACAGGCGAATCAATATAAACAGATATTGCTGGCCCGTCCGATTGTTGCCTTAGCAAATAAAGACATCGGTTTTCTTCCGGGAGACGAAAAACAAAAGATCGCTCCTTATATGCAACCTTTATTTGACAATCTGAATGTAATTAAGTCGCAAACAGGACAGGGTGGAAACGAAGCCCGCAAGATAGACGAACTGCTAAAGAATAATCAATTAGTAATAGAAGCGCTCGCATTCATTCGTGGGAGAAGCCTTTCCGAAACTTATTGTATCATTGATGAAGCGCAAAATCTTACTCCACATGAAATAAAAACCATTATCACCCGTGCCGGAGAAGGTACTAAAATGGTATTTACCGGAGATATCCAACAAATAGATTCGCCTTACTTAGATGCTCAAAGTAACGGACTTGCCTATATGATTGATAAAATGAAAGGACAAAACATCTTTGCTCATATCAATCTGATCAAAGGCGAAAGAAGTAAATTGGCAGAACTGGCCTCGGACTTACTATAATAAAATTTAAAATCAATAAATCTCTTTGTCGAGAGGTGCAAAAGTATATAGTATTGGTGGATGGTAAGTCTTTCCCTCTTTTGTTTCTTCTAGTTGAATGACGTGCCCTTCTGATAAAATCTTTCTTTGAAAATTCCGGCGGTCGAATGTTTTTTCCAAAATAATTTCATACACCTTGCGCAATTCGGTCATTGTAAATTTTTCCGGTAATAATTCATATCCAATAGGAATGACTGGAAACATTGACCGGATAGTCGCCAAAGCAGTCTTTATTATATTTTCATGATCAGACTGTAAAAGTGGTAATTTATGAATATCGTACCATTTGAGCGTCTCGTCGGGCGCCATAGATAACGTTACATCGTTATATTTGATGAGGGCATAATATCCCATACTTATAAATCTTCTTATAAGCCATTTACCGTCATTTTCCTGATTTTTGTTCCTGTCTACATAATCTTTGTTTTTTTCTATATTGGTTCTATTCAGATCACTGAATAAATGGAACTGTTTAAGGAATATATGCTTTGCTCCTGTGTGAAATTCCAAAATACGATATGCAGCCTGTTCTGCATTTTCGTGATTGAACATAAATCCTCCAAGCAAAGCCCAATAATCCTCCAGTTCAAACTTTCTTAATAATACCTTTATTTTGCCTTTGTGAAAACTGAGAATAACACAATCGATAGAAAACCCCGGATGTATATTGTCCGCATTATATGGCCATAACTTATTTGTACTCATCTTCTATTAGAAACTTAAATTACTCAATGTTAAGTAAACAATAATTATTTAAAAGAACTTATAGATACAAAGGTAATAATTAATACGCACTAAAACTGCGTTAATATGACGCGGCAAACATGTTATAAAACATAAGTGCGTTTTTTTAACGCATAAGCATAATTATTTAATAAAACAAATACATATATTTGCGTCACGATAACGCATTTTAAGAGATAAGATAAGAAATCATGAGAAAGACACTATTACTAATCGGAGCTATATTAATTACCTTATATAGCCAGTCTCAGGAAAAGTTTATTACAGTAGAAAATAACAATGGAGCTACATTAGCTTATTCACCAAACTCCGGAGTGAAAATCATTACGGTCAATGGGCTTAGATTTAAAGATCTGAATAAGAACGGCAAACTTGATAAATATGAAGACTGGCGTTTACCTGTAGAACAAAGGGCCAAAGACTTAGCTCAGAAGATGACAGTTGAACAAATTGCAGGTCTCATGCTTTATAGTATACATCAAACTATTCCGGCTCAGGATTTCGGTTTTGGAATGAGCACATATAATGGAAAACCTTTTTCACAAAGCGGAGCTAAACCTTGGGATTTAACAGATGATCAGAAACGGTTTCTGAAAGACGACAATCTTCGTCATGTCTTAATAATGACAGTACAAAGTCCGGAAGCCGCAGCAAGGTGGAACAATGAAATGCAGGCTTTTTTAGAAGGTATAGACTTAGGTATACCGGGCAACTCCAGTTCCGACCCTCGCCATGCAGCTACGAGTGATGCTGAGTTTAGTGTCGGTGGCGGTATAATATCTGTGTGGCCTAGAGAATTAGGACTGGCAGCGACATTCGATTCCGAGCGGGTAAAGCAGTTTGGTGAAATAGCATCGGCAGAATACAGGGCGTTGGGTATTGGAACTGCATTATCGCCTCAAATAGATTTGGCATCAGAACCACGCTGGTTCCGACTAGGGATGACTTTCGGCGAAGGAACAAAGTTGGTTACAGACCTGGCACGGGCATATATCGACGGTTTTCAGACCTCTACAGGTAAAGATGAAATGGCTGACGGATGGGGGTATAAGAGTGTAAATGCTATGGTTAAACACTGGCCCAGTGGAGGCCCAGAGGAAGGTGGCCGGGATGGACACTGGGCCTTTGGTAAGTTTGCTGTGTATCCTGG
>JAISDJ010000211.1 GCA_031264865.1 Tannerellaceae bacterium
CGGCGGCGCCGTAAAAGAAGTAAAAAAAATACCAACAACCGGCAATCAAACTGATCTGGCAGCCACACTGCTTACCCAATTAAACCTGCCCCACCAGACATTTACATTCAGCAAAAATAGAGCGTCCCCCTCCTACCCCGCCTATGCCTTCTACACCTACAACAACGGATTTGGCTTCATAGACAGCACAGGTGTATCAGCCTACGACAACGAAAGCAACAAACCCCTCCTCGAAACCCCCAAAGAAGGAAGTCCGGAACGTATCAATAAAGGAAAAGCCCTACTCCAGACACTCTATGACGATTTAGGGAGCCGGTGAGATACAATGCCCCACTTCCCGCAGTGTTTCCACGTCGACAGCGCGTATCCTGCCTTCGTAATCAGGACCGATATTGATTGAAAAGATATTTCCGTACTCCGCAGCGCCGCGATAGTCGTCCAGCAGTTTCGATGCCGGATGTACCAGCCCGTCATGTTCCGGTAGCGAGTAAAACCACATGGCGCCTCCCTCATGCTCCGGTAGAATGGGGTAGGTAAACTCGGCGAGTTTCCACTTGTGTTTCTTTACCTGGCCCATATACGGAGCCGAATCTTCTACACTGTCGAGTTGTCCGGGTTGGCCCATTTCGCCGAGCCGGATGTCGGCCGAAGCCTGGTCGCCGTGATTGTATCCTATAAAACAGTCCGGCTGAAGTTCTTTGCACCAGGCTGTTGTTTCGTCGTGACCTAATCCACCCGTACCCGCCGCATGGTCAAACCAGATGTACTCGATATCTCCGTATTGCGTCAGCAGTTCTTTCAGTTGGGCTTTTTTCATTTCGGGATTGCTGCCGCCTTCCATATGTTCACCGTCAACGGCTCCCTCCCATGTCCAGTCGCCTTCGGAGAAATAGAGCGCAAGCTTGATTCCGTATTTGTCGCACGATTTCCTTAGTTCTGCCAGGACGTCCCTGCCGAGCGGCGCATTCGTCACTTTGCGCTCCGTTGTTTTGGTATCCCAAAGGCAAAAGCCGTCGTGATGCTTGCTCAGAAACAGGATGTAGCCCATTCCGGCTTCTTTGGCGGTTCTTGCCCACTGGTCGGTATCAACGTTTTTTGCCGGGAAGAGATTGTCGTAATCCGTCCGTTTTGCAACGCCGCCGGTCCATTCCCTGCCCGAAAATGTGCTGAACGACCAGCAAATAAACATTCCCCAGCGCAAATCCTTGAGTTCCTGTACACGCTTTTCCAAAACGGATGGGCTTGGTACAGGAGCGTTCTTTACTCCCCAGAAGTTTGCAGAAAAAAAGCAGAACACGAAACAGAAGAAAATCGCCACAGCCTTGTTTTTATCAAAATAGTACTTCCTCATAAAAATGTATTTATAAATTTAACGTTAAATCCAATGTCGTTTAGTTAAGAATCATATTTCTGAAATTTTTATAGCCACAAAGATAAAAAAAATCATCACGATGTCTTTACCAAACCATTGAGAAGACTTTATTTACACCCTTATGAAGACTAAAAAGCATTATGATGTCTTTAGTAAACCATTATAATAGTTTTCTTAAGATATCATAATGTTTTTCTAAGAATATTATAATGCTTTACTCAACACACTGTAATGCTTTTTTTTCTGAAACACACCAACGAATTTTTATTTTCAGTACGCTAATTCCCCCTCTATAAGTAACTTTTTCACTCCATCTTTCAGCTTTCAGATTGATTGTAAGTACCTATTTTATAGAATAAAATACTGAAAGTAGACGTTTCAGCCTGCTTTCAGCCGAACATAGCGGGCGAGGTCTTTATTTCATCGGAAAACGATTACAATCCTTCCGATAAATTATTATAATATATTCAGTAAGTTATTGTAATTGTTTTATAAATATATTATAATACAATGTCGCTTAGTTAAGAGTAGTTCAACTCGCTACGGAGTTGAATAGGAAGGGATGGCGAGCACTACCCCGGGCTGCGCTTCGCTTGCGCCGGGGTTGATTATCAACATTCAATACCTTACGGCATAGACGCTTACCTCTTAACTTAATGACATGGGCCTAAAGACGGTTTAGACCGTTGGAACGAAAGCGCAAACTTCCACCTAAACCAAGTTTGATAATCTTTTCCAGTGTAGACAGGCGGTTTAATATTGTAGTTGAAACAGAAATCCGGAACGGATGATCTCTTGGTAGCCCGATGTACAACGTCGGGCTACCAATAAATCATCCGTTCCGGATTCCAAAAATGCGAAAAATAGTCAAGAAAGGAAACTGATTAGAAATTTTGTCGTTTACTCCGGCTGAAAGCAGGCTGAAACTTCTTCTTTCAGGATTTCGTTCTATAAAACAGCTATTTATAAGCAAACTGAAAGCTGAAAGATAGAGTGAAAAAGCTACTTATAGAGGGAGATTTTCATACGAAAACAATGTTACCTCACTCCTTTTGATTACTTAAAAATTATTCTTTACTTTTGCGCAATGGAATCAATCAGGCAAATATTCAGGATAGGCAAAGGGCCGTCGAGCAGTCATACGATGGGGCCGAGGCGGGCAGCACAAATGTTTTTGGAACGTAACCGGCAGGCTACCACGTTTGCCGTTACCTTATACGGCAGTCTGGCTGCTACGGGCAAAGGGCATATGACAGACGTGGCTATCCTTGAAATACTGGAACCCGTCGCACCTACGCATATCAACTGGGAACCGCAGGTGTTCCTCCCCTTCCACCCCAACGGAATGCTTTTCGAAGCGTTCGATGATAAAAACCGAAAACTGGAAGAATGGACGATCTACAGCATCGGCGGAGGAACATTGGCCAACGAAATCTTCAACGAACAAAAGACGGCCGACGTTTACACGATGTCTACCATACACGATATTCAGGATTGGTGCCAGACTACCGGATATTCCTACTGGGAATATGTGGAACAGTGCGAAGGCGCCGGTATATGGGAGTATCTGTCCAACGTATGGCAGGTGATGCAGGAAGCCGTTGCAAGGGGACTGGAAGCTGAAGGTATTATTCCCGGTGGCCTGGGATTGCGGCGAAAAGCGTCCGACTACCTGATTCGGGCCAAAGGATACGGCAGCAGCATCAAAAGCCGTGGAATGGTATATGCTTTTGCCCTGGCCGTTTCGGAAGAGAATGCCTGCGGGGGAAAGATTGTGACGGCTCCTACATGCGGTTCGTGCGGCGTAATTCCGGCAGTATTATATCATTTGAAGGATACGCGCGACTTCCGTGATTCAAGGATACTCCATGCATTAGCCACAGCAGGATTGTTTGGGAACATTGCCCGTACAAACGCCTCTATCTCCGGCGCCGAAGTAGGTTGCCAGGGCGAAGTAGGCGTAGCTTGCGCCATGGCTGCCGCGGCAGCAAGTCAACTTTTTGGCGGAACAACCGCCCAAATCGAATACGCGGCAGAAATGGGGCTCGAACACCACTTAGGGCTAACATGCGATCCGGTTTGCGGACTGGTACAAATCCCTTGCATCGAACGCAACGCCTTCGCCGCCGCCCGCGCCTTAGACGCCAACACCTATTCCAACTTCTCCGACGGACGACACCGCGTAAGCTTCGACCAGGTAGTAGAAGTAATGCGCCAAACAGGCCACGACCTCCCCAGCCTGTACAAAGAAACCTCCGAAGGAGGATTAGCGAAGATATAAAGATAACAAAAGTTGTAAGATGACGCAATCTCCCTTCTTGCTTTTAATGGAATTATACCTATATTTGCGCAATTTGTAAAAAAAAGAAATCAAGGAGTTAAAGACTGCTCTAACTACTTTGACTACTTTAACTTCTTTAACTACTTAATTTATGACACTGAGAGGATTATTTTTTAGTTTATTATTTCTTGGCATTTGTCTGGCTTGTAGCCGGAAGGCTGAGGAAGTGGCCATGAGTGGCAATCCGGTTATGGAAGGCTGGTATGCCGACCCGGAAGGGATTATTTATGATGATACGTATTGGGTTTATCC
>JAISDJ010000229.1 GCA_031264865.1 Tannerellaceae bacterium
ATGGGAAACAATGCAAAATCTACGAAAGACGGTTCAACATATTTGGGTAAAGGATTTATTCACTTAACCGGAAAGGGGGCATATAAAGCGATTAGCACGGAATGGAACAAAATATATCCAAATGATCAGAAAGAGTTTCACGGGAAGGATATTGATTTACTCGAAACGGATATTGAAATTGCGATTAAGGCATCTTTGATTTATTGGAAAATAAACGGATTAAACGGAATTGCAGATTCGGGTACAGATGACACGGCAATAGATAATGTTGGTCGTGTTGTAAATGGGGTAGCTAGAAGTCAAAGGCCCAATGGCGCAGATGTAAGAATAAAATATGTTAAAGATTCTCTTACAAATTTAAAATAATAATCAATATGTATAAACAAATAATACTCATTAGCTTTTGTATGTTCAGTATGATTGAAGGCTTATCTCAAGAATATAATTTACAGATGATACAAGGCATTTGGGAGTCAGTTAATTTACCTGGAAAAACTAATAACAGTTATTTTGTGACTGTCAATAAAAATTTCAAATACCTGTCATTTGAATATGATTTTGATACAAAAAAATCTTATATTCATGAAGGTTATGTGGGTTTTCAAGACAGCAGTTTTTATGATATTGACGAAATATGTCTTACTAATTTAAAGGAATCAGGGGTTTATTATACTGAAATATCATCGGTTGATGAACACGGGCGAGCGACTAAAACTCATTTTAACACAACAAATATAATTGAAGTTACAGATGGTTATATGGAAATAAACTTTGGTAATATTAACATGTTCAATAGAGTATATGAATTATCTAATTGGGTTTTGAAAACATTATATTTCCAAGGGAAAAAGAACAAGCGAAATTATATCAAAGAATATTTGGACATTCAGGTGATTGAAATAACCTCAGATGTATGCGAAGTATATTCGGAGCCAAATAAACCGACGCAACGACAATTGAACAAAGGTGATATTGTTATAGTGACGGAAGAAAACGAAAAATGGCTTAAGGTGGAACATGGAGATGATGAAAAGAAAAGTGAGGGTTGGATAAAACGAGTTGATGTAAAATGAAGAACTCAAAAACCATAATAAACCGGATTTACGCGCAGGCGGTCACCGAATGGACAGTGGAAACCGCGCCCGGCATGACGGTGACTTTCCCCGGCGGACAGATGACGCACGGCGGCAGCAACGCGGTATCTGTGTACAGCGCCGACCAGAAAGCAGTGATCAAAGCCTTCGGTACAATGGAAAAAGATGCTTTGTATCTGTTTTTCGTGGAACAGGTAAAAGGCAAGGATGGCGACATAGGCGGTTACATGCCTTTGCCGCGGCAGGCTGGATTTATCTACGACCTGCCCAATAACGAGCTGATTGCGCACGAGCTGGCGCACGGCGCGTTCAACCTGCGGCATACGTTCAGCAGCGAAGAGTTTGCAGCGGCGCAGGGCACCACGGACAACCTGATGGATTATAAAGGCAACGCAGAACTTTGGCGCCATCAGTGGAAAAAGATACAGGATCCGGAGAGGATATTGCTGGCGTTTCTGGAGGATGAAGAAGAAGGGGAATAGGGCGCTCACGGTATTACATGGTTTGGCAACCGTTTATGGGGAGTTGCACTCGACGATCAGGAAAAAGAGATAGAAAAATCCAAAACATTGTTTGATCATGTCCATGAGCAATACGCTGATTATCTGAATAAATCGAAATCGGGTGATGTTGGTATCGAACTTGATGCGTATAAATCATGGTCGGTACGTAAAAGTTCGCACAGCAATATTGCCAAAAAAGTATTTGAGAACATGAAAAAGGATAAAATGAGCTTTTCACTGCACGCTGGAGGGATCTACATGGAAGAGTACGAATTGGAAAAACAAACGTATCAAGTAGCTGTTTACAGTAAAAAAACAGCAATCGAACTTTCTCAAGACATCCGTATAGCGAGTTACAGTGCTTTGCGTAACAATAAATCCATAAAGGCCGGTTACAGAGATGGAGAAGGTTTCGGTTTGATCGTTTTTTATGATAATGCAGGCGCCATGCAAATGGTGATACAGGTTATGGGTGGCAGTGACCCGGAAACGATGACTTCACAGTGGATGAACTACCTGGGATTAATATTGCCATCCGAAGAACAGAAAAAAGCAGACAAGACGCTTACTCAAAAACTTGTATCTGTAGCTTTGCTGCCTCTTGAAATCTTGATGAAGATTTGGGGTAATGATTGGGAAAAGTTGATGGAAAAGGAAGTGTTGACCCCTCAAGAAATTGCAGAAGCAAGAAAAGAAATTGAAAAAATAGAAGACGAAGAAGAGAGAGGTGAGGCATATTTGAAACTGCAGGAAAAGGTACCATTTCACAATCAGCGGGATAATGCGATACTTGGCGATGAATATGATCACGGTTATAGATCCTATTCTGATGACCGAGAAGGTAAAACAATCGGCGAAGTAATGTGTAATCTGACCAGTCAGGCAATGTGCTTGGAAATGTTGGGCATTGGAGTAGAGGATGCCTGCCCTAATTCTTCGTATACGCAATTGGAGGATTGCCTTGAACAAATCAAACGGGATTTGGGATACAAGGGGGCTGGAGAAGGCTTAAGTGAAAGCGAGAGCAGCAATGATAGGGAATGGGCGATTGTCCGTAATAAAATAGCACAGCAATTAAATGTAGAGCAAGGATATAAAAGTGACGTTGATGTGAAAAAATCAAGCCTTAAACCTTTTATTGAAAACTTGTTAAAACAAGGATATGGTGTGATGTTTAGTTTGAATGGGCATTTTGTACGTTGTCAAGGTACAACGGAAGATAATCTTATCATAGACGACCCTTATGGGCAACAAAAAATGTTGTGTCCCAAAAGACAATGGGAATCATATAATGGAACAACTAACTCCGAAAATCAGCCGGGTGAGAATACTGTTATGAAATGGACAGATATTGAAAATTGTAGTATAAATTATATAGAATGGTATAAACCTAAAAATTAACAGTCATGAAAGTCCTTTTTATAATTTCTTTGTGTTATTTGAGTATCAATATCTTTGCTCAGGAAATAATTCCAGGTATTGTTCACAAGATGACATATGCGGACGGCAAAGATGTATATGTTTTTAACAATACTGGGATAAAAGATTATGATATGAGTAAAATGAATATGAAAGAACGGCAAAAGACTTTTATATCTATAGTAGAATCATTACCAATTTTCAGTTGCCCACTAGATATAAATGGTATTTTTAATAAAATCAAAAATTACAAAAACCTGCAATACTTTATGGCAAAAGATATTTTCTCATCTGTTGTTCCCAATTCTGGAAGAAAAGTATCTGGTTGGTTGCCGAGGGATAGTATCTATTTTAGAAACAATGAATACTTTGATTACAACAATCAACAATATGGCGGATTTGTAGAAAAACATACCAAAGTCTGTCCTCTCAGCCGTATAGATATAGATAAAAACTATTATTCAATATTGATATATACAATAACTTCTGAATGTAAAAATATTTTTTTGAATAATTACTCAAAAGAAGGGTTTCTTATTTCAACCAATGAAGTCGTTTATTCTGAATCATTTTATGCAAATGAGGAAGATATAAAAAATTCATATTTGAGAACTGTGATTGACTCTGATAAAAGAATTCATAAAATATTTATGGGTGGAGCGGCTACTTGTGAAAAATACACTATGACTTCTGATTCAATGGGATATTTCCATACGAAAAAGACACAAGTATATGATTGGAATTCTGTAGTACAATCATGGAAAGAAGAAGAAATACTCAGTACAATTGATATAAATCAAGTTATCAATTTTAATACAGGAGAGATTTTGAAAGCATTTATCAACGATCCGGATGGTTACACCAATGTACGTGAAAAACCGGATATTTCATCTTCGGTGTTATTTAAAATAAATAAGGATGAATCTTTTTATCTTATAATTGATTTAATAAATAGGGATTGGTATGCAATTGCTCTTTACCAGACAAAAGACAAATCAGGTAAAATTGAAAAATCTCATGAAGATGGATATATTCATAAATCAAGAGTAAGAATCGTTCCCAAAGAATAAACAATATAAGACAATGATATGATGACAGTTGGCGTTGTCAATAATTTACGTCGGTTCAGGAACCGATTGCCGCAGGGCAACTTCGCGAAGCGATTCCGTGATAAGCGGAATAGCGCGCCCGGCATAACAGTGACTTTCCCCGGCGGGCAGATGACGCATGGCGGCAGCAACGCGGGATCGGTCTATAACGCCGACCAGAAAGCAGTGATCAAAGCCTTCGGTACAATGGAAAAAGATGCTTTGTATCTGTTTTTCGTGGAACAGGTAAAAGGCAAGGATGGCGACATAGGCGGTTACATGCCCCTGCAGCGGCAGGCTGGATTTATCTACGACCTGCCCCATAACGAACTGATTGCGCATGAACTGGGTCACGGCGCGTTTAACCTGCGGCATACCTTCAGCAGCGAAGAGTTTGCAGCGGCGCAGAGCAGTACGGACAATCTGATGGATTATAAAGGCAACGCAGAACTTTGGCGCCACCAGTGGAAAAAGATACAGGATCCGGAGAGAATATTGCTGGCGTTTCTGGAGGATGAAGAAGAGGGGGAAATGCGGGTTAAGGAAGACATTACCGACAGGCAGTTGAGAGACCTTTGTTATTCATACAATTTGCAAGAACAGGTTCTTTCACAGTCCAAATACAATCACCCGTACACTATTGCTTCTACCGAACATATTCTGCAATATGTTGCAGGCAGTCAACAAGAAACATATATTTTCCCGTCTCGGGAAGTTGCAGACAAAGTAAGAAATGGAGCCAATCCATTAAATTACAGCGCTTATTCGGATGATATGTATATGGGCGAGGGGCTTTACAACAAAATAATCACAACGTTAAAAGTCGGTGAAACCGGGACATGTCCCACGGTTTTTGACAGAGAGGCGAAAGAGGATTTTGCAATAGAACTGTTAAGAGCGCTTCGGTTATCGCACAAGAACAACCAACCATTTGAATATGATTTCGGAGATGCTTTACAAATATCGCTTGGCAGCCTTGTCCTTCCTGACGGACAGGACAGTACGGGTATAAAAAAAGGCGAAACGCTGACAGATATTGAAATCATTGTCAACGCGGGAAAACTGTCGGGAATAGAAATTGGAGAGTATGAACTGCTGGAAGAAAGGAATTATCTGAGTAAAAACGACAAATATTTGTGTCTGGGAAAGAATGAAGATGATTATGCTCTGAAAATCAAAACAAATGAGGATTGTTTTGATAACTTGTTCAAATATATTTATGATAGCTCTCAAGTAAAAATTAATGCTGAACAAAAAAATATTGATCCTATTTTTATTAAGATTGATATGCAGAAAGTAACAACCGCAAAAGAATGCTACGATGCTTGTGTTGTATTAATGAAGGAATTTGATCCTGATTATTCAACAGCCGACAATAATTGTTGGGCATTAGGCAGTAGAGATCAAACCGATAATATTTTTGTTCAAATTGATTGTTACCAATTGGCGTTGGCTGTACTTGATAATAATCTCAATACAGGAATACCGGTGATCGTCGGAGTCAACTATAAAACAAAACCAAGTGACGAGGGTTATAATTTTGATAAACTAACTGACCATTGGGTGGTAATCAATGGAAAAGGGACTGATGATAAAGGTATTTATTATACATATTACGAGGTTGGTCAACGTTCGAGCGGTGACGATGCGAAGATAAAAGATTTTGAACGAAATAGATTTTACAAAACACCGGATGGGTATTTAAAAGCCATCAATCCAACTGTACACTCAACAATGCCAATACCGATAGTAACAGCGATTAGACCAACAAGCATGTTCAATTCTTGTTGTGACAGAGCGCATTACGATTCTAAAGAAACTTGCGATGAATTTTATAATCGAAGAAATAAAACAAAAGGGAAAATCATTCAAATTAGATAATATGAAAAAGGTGATACTTAATATTTTGATATTATATCTTAGTGCTTTATCTGCGTATGTCTCCGCACAGGATGACAAAGCGAAGCTATTCAAGGAGTATGATGAACGGTTTAAATTATGCAATTATCCGTTTACATTTTCGGATGACTACACGAAAAACTCGAAGGTGGATTTCTTTGCAGAAAGAATTCCTGATAAAATGCAGCAGGAGTTTGTGTATGCACAGGGTATCAAAAAGATGAATTTTGGTTGTGTGGAACATCCTGATGACGGCTATTATTCGTATTCAAAATTTCGTTCCAAAACGAATGTGAATATGTATGTTATTTGCCTTGGCATTGAACCGGGATGCGGATACGTAAATTATTTGCTTACATATTCCGATACGTATCAGCTGGCAGATAGCCTGATTATTGAAGGCATTATGCCGTACAGGGCCGGTGATGACCATATTTGGAAAACCGTTTACTTTGAAAGTATATTGGATGCAGACAGTATAAATATATTAAAAGCCGAATGGATTGAAACAGGAAAAAGTACTGAAAATAAGATAGAGTTTCGAGTTATATCTTATGACATAGTCTATAAAGTTAATCGACAAGGAAATTTCATTCTGCAACGACAGAAAAAAAGGGAAAGTATCAATTACAGGAATAAATTTATATAAACCGTCGAATTGATCCGTTTTTTCCACATATTGCCCGTATTGTTCTCTTGCAATAACCATGCCCGCGGTTGGCAGACCGATGTTATGCCAATTACGAGACCCGTTGCAACAGCCATTAGAACAGAGATCAATTTGATTCCTGCTGTGACAGGACAAATTATGAATCTCACAAGATACAATGTGGTGAATTTATAATCGTAAAAACATACGAATGTGCGGATGTAAAATCACAAATACCGTTCCTGTTATCCGCAACTTCACCCTGCGGGACGACCTGAAAGCGGGCGACACGATCGTGAATCGCTCCGGCAGGTCGCGTTTCATTCTCAAGAGCGCCACGCCGCAGGGCGACGGCTCGTACAGGAGCATTTTCCTTTTCTGGCTGGAGATATGGAACCTGAAGATCATCTGTGAATACTGGAATTTGACGGTCAACACGGACAACGTGATTATCCGGATGGGTTACGAGAGCGTGTACGATCCCACTTTTGTGGCAGATGTGGACAAAATAGCGGAGAAAATCAACGCAATGGCGGATGCCGTGGCAACGCTGACGAAAGACACCCGCATCCGCGATACGCTGAAAATCAAGCGTCCGATAGATGATATTTACGTCAACGGCGACGGAATGCCTGTGATCAACGGCG
>JAISDJ010000227.1 GCA_031264865.1 Tannerellaceae bacterium
ATGCTGCATGTCCTGACGCCGGCGCATGCCGGCGTGGGACTGTACGGAAAGCAACAACCCTCTATCTCATCCGCACAGACAGATGAAACGAAACAAAACCTGTTATCGTCTTCCTCATCAAGCGGTAGCATCGGGTTATTTGATAATACCACCCAATCCACCTTAACGGTATCGCC
This sequence comes from Tannerellaceae bacterium, assembly GCA_031264865.1. GTDB lineage: Bacteria > Bacteroidota > Bacteroidia > Bacteroidales > Tannerellaceae > DFXE01. The sequence continues at coordinate 177 of JAISDJ010000227.1, forward strand.
CGGCGGCCTTGGTGACGGTCACGGTAGCCATGTTCCGGTAGCGGATGGCGTGGGTATTCTGCTGCTGATGGCAGGAGGGTATCTTTTGAGACGGAAGTCTTGAATGATGAAAAAGATGTAAAACGTATGATTATACTTCGTACGGCATGGTTTTGTGCATCGTCATTCTTGTAGAGGCGGGTCTTGTACCCGCCTTTCTAGCCGATTACAAAAACGACAACGGATCAATGTTTGGAGTACAGGCATCCAGCGTATTAACCAATTCCCGCTGTTTCTTGAAAAATGTTACACGCTGGACTTCTCCCGATTCGGAAATCAAGGTAGCGCATCGCTTCAGAGACTGTACCCATCGCTTGATAATTGTGAATGTATCCATATCTAAGGAAGAAATACAGTCTAACGTGAATGCATTGACCATGCAGAGATTGTAACTTTGCGAACAGACGTAGCTGTATGTCGTATCAAAATTGATGTTTGATATATAAAGGTTTACCGGTACTCCGGACTCAAAATGACCTTTAATCGCCAACTCTTCCAAGTTGTCTATCAACCGGAACAAGTCTTCTTTGATACCTTTGACTTCTTCCTCTTCAATCATGTGAATGCTTGAAAAATATTTTATATCGTTGATGGCATACAGAAAAATCAGATTGTCGAATATATAAAATGAGTTTTTGATTCTTGTAGCTTTCTCGTAATGACCTTTTTGCAGTTCTGTTAGTTCTTTGGAGAAATGGATTTGGCTGTAGGGTTTCAGCAATTCTACGCCATCTCGCTGGTATGCGTATTTGAAAGCATATAATCTGCTCAAATATGGATAACTGTAGGCAAAAAACATCGGAATGACGTTAGTCGCGTATCCGATCTCGGCATTAGGATCATTTCCTACCAGGTGCATGAAATTGATGTAATGTTTTTGTACCGCCAAGTCTTGTTTAGACGGATTGATATGGCCGGTCAATACCAACTGAAAAGGTCTGTTCCCGTTTGTTGCTGTTCCTAAAATATTATCCAGCGAAAAATCCAGTGTTTTCGCTATCGTAGCAACTTCAAAGAGAGTAAATGGCACTTCACCCCGTATTCTTCTGTACACCGATTCTTTACCCAAACAAAGAATATCCATCAAAACATTTCCTATATTTTTCTCATTAGGGAATCTTTGTTTGATAGCATTCATTAAATTTCCGTGAATAGCTTCTCCTTCAATCATCATTCAAAAATATTAATCACACTTTTTATTATTGTCGAATTTCTGCAATTCTTATTAGAAATTTGCCGCGTACTTGACTGAATAAGACTAAACAAACTTCAGAGCATGCAAAAGTACACAAAATCCAAAAGATACAAGATTATTACACATGTTTTTTATGAGTAAAACACAAATCGGCTTTATTTGTTCAGAAGAATGAAAAATTGCGTGTATATTTACTTCTTTAACTCCGGATAACTAATCCGGGTATGATAAAAAGTTCTCAGTTTTTCATTAAAAACCACCTTTATCTCTTCGAGTTCTTTGAATGTTAGTGGTGTATTTTTGAGTAGACCATCCTTAAATTGTTCGTCTATAATCCTGTTTATCAGTTCGCTGATGGTTTCGTCCGTATATTCTTTCAAACTGCGGGAGGCGGCTTCGACCGAATCGGCCATCATCAGGATAGCAGTTTCTTTGGAGAAAGGGTTCGGCCCCGGATACGTGAATATGGCTTCGTCGATCGGTTTATCCGGAAACTCATTTTTGAAAGAATTGTAAAAATACTTGGCTTTCCCGCAGCCATGATGGGTTTGGATGAAATGAATCAGTTGTTCCGGCAGCTTGTATTTGCGGGCAATCCGTTCGCCTTCAGTTACATGTCCGATGATAATTCCGGCGCTTTCTTCAAGGCTCAGGTTGGCGTGAGGGTTGAAACCGCCTGTTTGGTTTTCTGTGAAATAAGCCGGATTTGACATCTTTCCGATGTCGTGGTATAGAGCGCCGGTTCGTGTCAACTGGATATTGGCGTTGATGCGGGCGGCAGCTTCCGTTGCCAAAATAGATACTTGCAGGGAGTGCTGGAAAGTGCCGGGCGCTGTTTCCGACAGTTTTCTTAATATCGGACGATTGATGTTCGATAATTCTACCAAACTGATGTTGGAAATATAACTGAACATCTTTTCAATGAAATAAACGAAAGTATAAGTAAACATGAGGAAAAAGAAGTTTATCCCGAAAAATACAAACATCGGCCAACGTATTTTGGCGATACTCCCTTCCTGAAAGAGCGTTAAACCGGTGTATAAAATTACATACGACAGCAATACAAAAAAAGAACAGCGAATCAGTTGATAGCGTTCCGTTAAGTCTTTCAGACTAAAGATAGCGGTCATTCCCGCAATGATTTGCAGGGTCATAAATTCCGAAGGGAAAGGCGCCATCATGGCGCATAACAAAATCATCGTGATATGCGTAAATAGCGCCGTTCGCGTATCGAAAAAGGTGCAGACTACGATGGGAACAATCACGTAAGGAATTATATAAACGTTGAACAGGTTGTAGGAGACTGCGATTTCCGTCAGCAAAACAAACAGGGTAATCATGGAGAGCAGGAATCCGGCATCTTTTCGCTGTGCGTAAAACTGTTGGCGGAAGAAGTAAAGATACATGTAAAAACAGGCGTAAGTGCCCATAATCAGGACAAAAATCCCCAACCAGATCCAATTTTGGCGCTGTATGGTGCCTAATCTGCTTTGGGAAACGGTTTTCAGGGAATTGAGGGTATTGAACATCTCCCGATCTATAATAACGCCCTGATCCACAATTCGTTCTCCGGCCTGCACCATGCCTTTCGACAAGGATATTTTCTGTAGAAATTCCGTCTTGACTTTGTTCGACATGGATTCATCATAAATCAGGTTCTCCACAATATAATGGTTGATGTTCAATGACGCCAGTGTATCCCGACTCAACGGTTCGGGACATAGTTCAATGACTTTGGAATAAGCCGTTTGTACCGTATATATATCATCCATGTCGGCGATGACGGCTTCAGTATTTTTAACTTTCCACAGGGATTTGTAATTCCCCTTTTGTAAAAATTGCTGGTTTTCCCGACCGATAATTCCGGTGTCGTATATTTCCTGTAAGATTTTCCTTAGATATTGCAGGTATGCCTGCTCATCTTTTTTATGGAGGAAAGCGGTGTTCAGTTTTTTCAACTGTTCCTGTTCCACTTCATTTTTTATTTGGAAGTAAGGTTGATAGTATTGCATGATACTGTCCTGTTCCCGTTTTACCTCCGCTTGCGTTTTATAAACAGGAAAATCGAAAGGTGCGGTTAACAAACCATACCTCCAAGGTTTTCCTTCGTAATACTGATACTTGAATTTTCCCTCTTTGGGAAAGAAGTATGCTACTGCTAATATGGCCACTATGAAGTAGATAATAACTGCGTTCTCTCTTGTTTTAACTTTCATATCCTGTTGTTTGTCGGAATTTCGGCGAAATGTAGTAAAAAAAGAAGAATTATCCGTACTTTTGTGGAAATTTTACTTTTCTAAATATGTCAAAAAGAAAAATAAGGGTTCGTTTTGCCCCCAGTCCGACGGGACCGTTGCACATCGGAGGCGTAAGAACAGCATTATATAACTACTTATTTGCGAAAAAACACGGAGGAGATTTTATTCTCCGTATAGAAGATACCGATTCCCAACGGTTTGTTCCTGGTGCGGAAGCATATATCGTCGAAGCTTTTGAATGGCTGAATATCCCTTTCGATGAAGGAGTGAGCAAGGGAGGGCCTCACGCACCTTACCGCCAGTCGGAAAGAAAGGATATTTACAGAAAATACGTCGATATCCTGTTGGACAACGGTTCGGCATATATTGCTTTTGATACGCCTGCCGAATTGGAGGCCAAAAGAAACGAAATTCCCAATTTTCAGTATGATGCCGCTGCAAGGATGTCGATGCGCAACAGCCTGACACTGTCGCCGGAAGAAGTTAAACGCCTGCTGGACAGTAATTATCCATACGTGGTGCGCATCAAAATTGAACCCAACGAAGAGGTGACAGTCAATGATTTGATTCGCGGACAAGTGGTTGTCCATTCATCCGTATTGGACGATAAAGTCCTGTTCAAATCGGCCGATCAGTTACCTACCTATCATTTAGCCAATATTGTAGATGACCATTTGATGGAAATCAGCCACGTGATACGCGGCGAAGAATGGTTGCCTTCGGCACCCCTGCACGTGTTGCTGTATCGCTGTTTCGGCTGGGAAGCACCTCAATTTGCGCACTTGCCCCTGTTGCTGAAACCGGACGGCAACGGCAAACTGAGCAAACGAGACGGCGATCGCCTGGGCTTTCCCGTCTTTCCCCTGGAATGGAAAGACCCGAAATCGGGAGAGGTTTCGTCCGGGTATCGGGAATCCGGCTACCTGTCCGAAGCGGTAGTCAATTTTCTCGCTTTATTGGGTTGGAATCCGGGCGAAGACAGGGAAATTTTAAGCTTCGATGAACTGATTTCTTTCTTTTCTCTCGAAAAATGCAGCAAGAGCGGGGCAAAATTCGATTACGAAAAGGCGCGCTGGTTCAATCATCAATATATTCAGCGACAATCAGACGAGTTTATCGCAGAACTGTTTTTAGACGAATTGTCCCATTGCAAGCTGGAACCCGTTTACGAGCCGTATCAAATATCGTTTCCTTCACTGTCCGACAATACCTTCTTCTATGAAATCGCCCAGAAAGCGTATCAGGACGAAGCTTTTTTCAACAGGATAATCCGCGTCGTCGGCCTGGTCAAGGAACGGGTGAATTTTATTCACGAGCTTTGGGAACAGACCTTTTTCTTCTTCACGGCTCCCGAAAGCTATGATGAAAAAACCGTTCAGAAAAGATGGAAGGCCGACTCGGCGCAGCGATTGACGGAATTGTCCGTCGTACTCGATGGCATGGCTGACTTCTCGTCGCAGCAGACCGAAAACGCTGTCAAATCCTGGATTGAAAGCAAACAATATCATCTGGGAAACGTGATGAACGCTTTCCGTCTGGCCATTGTCGGAACATCCAAAGGGCCTCACCTGTTCGACGTCATCGAGATTCTCGGAAAGAAAGAAACCATTGAGAGGTTACAAAAAGCCGTTCAGGTTTTAAAATAAAGTCAGGGTTAAAAACAAAGTTCATGTATACTTTTGCAATAGCATTTTATACCTTTATCGTCCGGCTTATTGCTCCTTTTCACAAAAAAGCCCGTAAAATGGTGAAAGGACAAAGGAATACCTTTCGTATTTTGACCGAAAATATTCAGCCCGGCGCTTCATACATTTGGTTCCATGCCGCTTCACTGGGCGAGTTTGAACAGGGACGTCCCCTGATGGAGCGGATTAAAGCGCAGCATCCGGAATACAGGATATTGCTCACGTTTTTTTCTCCTTCCGGTTATGAGGTCAGGAAAAATTATGAAGGCGCGGATATTGTTTGTTATCTGCCGTTCGATTTGCCGCATCACGTCCGGCGTTTCCTGCAGTTAGCCCGTCCGGCTATGGCTATTTTCATCAAATATGAGTTTTGGATGAATTACTTGACGGCGCTGGATAAGCGACAGGTTCCGACTTATATTATTTCTGCCGTCTTCCGTCCTCATCAGATTTTTTTTCGATGGTATGCCAAACGCTACAAAAGGGTGTTGAATATGTTCGATAAACTGTATGTCCAGGATACTGCCTCTACCGAATTGCTGACCAAAAACAGGATTAACCGTGTCGTTACTTGCGGAGATACCCGTTTTGACCGCGTATTGGATATTCGTGCCCGGGCGAAAAAGCTGCCCATACTGAAGGCTTTTACTACGGATGCAACTGGAGGAAAGATTTTCACGTTAGTTGCCGGAAGTTCATGGCCTAAGGATGAAGAAATTATAATTCCTTATTTCAATGATTATCCGGGTATGAAGCTGATTATTGCACCTCATGAAATTCATGAAGGACATTTGCAGGAAATTATTTCCCGGCTTAAACGGCCTTTTCTGCTGTATACCGAAGCGAATGAAGAAAATGTTAAGGAGGTCGATTGTTTGATAATCAACTGTTTCGGATTGCTCTCTTCTTCCTATGAGTATGGAGAAGTGGCTTATGTAGGTGGCGGATTTGGCGCAGGTATTCATAATGTGTTGGAAGCCGCGGTGTATGGTATTCCCGTCATCTTCGGACCTAATTTTTATAAGTTTCGCGAAGCGAAAGCATTGATTGAATCCGGTGGTGGTTTTTCTATTCATACTGCGGATGAATTTAATGATAGGATGCGAACATTCACGGCATCTCCCGAAATATTAATGGATGCCGGAACACGTGCAGGCAACTACGTGAGCAGTAATGGAGGGGCTACGGAGGTGATTTTAAAGGATATTTTTGAAATCCGGAACAGATGCAATCCCAGTCCGAATCTGGAATAGATGCAATCCCAGCCTGAATCCGGAACGGATGCTATCTTGGCGTGAATCCGGAACGGATTCCATCTTGGTAGCCTTAAGTTTGCCTTAAGTTTGCAGTCTGAAAAACTGAGGTTAAATTTTGCAGCGATTCAGGGAGAAAAAAGGTTAAACTATAAATAATTGAAAATAAAACAGATGTAAAATTAGGAAAAATAAATATTTCCGGCTAATTTTGCAGATAAGGACACAAAGAAGAGGGTGTGTCAAAAGGTACACCCTCTTCTTTTTAACAAAAAAAGTCCGGACTTTCCCAAGCCCGGACTTTTCCATATCCCCAAAAAGTTGTATCTTGGGGGTATATATTTTTACTTATGTCAAAAGTACAATTTAAATCTTACAATCAAGGTCAAACGGTATTAAAGTAGAATTATTTTTGATATGAATTGGGGCGTACTTTATATAAGTTTATTTCTGATATAGTAATTACTTTATCCGGATTGTGAATATAGATATTGTGTGTCCACCAACTTACTTCCGCTTTGGTATAGATTAATTCCTTCGTTTTCATATTGTAGTTGACTGATTTTATATTCTGTACCGTGTCTAATGGAACAAACGGCATGAATGTTTCTTTGTCGATGTCGAAAAGACTTACTCCATGATGGTCTGACACCAAGATTTCATTATCAGATACTTTTGAAAGGTCGTGCCCACCCTCTGCAGGGATAATCCATTCCCGTTCCAATTTTAATTTGGGCATTGATGTGTTCCAGTTTACCAATGAATATTCTCTTAACATATCGTATCCCAAGGCATAGAACCTTTGTCTCTTTTCCATCCATACGCTTCCGTGGCCTGAATATAAAGAATCTTTAAATAATACGACATTGGATTGGTTGATATCATATATCTCCAAACTGTTGCCATTAGGATTTGTTGATAAGGCAACCGCAATTTTGTTGTCCGGTAATAAATCAACAGAATGTGCCATTGGTGCATAAGCATGAAACAGACACTTCTTGGTTTCCCTGTCGATCAGAAGAACACCTCCACTCGACGAAGCAACAAGCAGTTTGCTGTTATTATCGACAAACTTACACTCGTCCATCGATTTCAAGTAATTTTGATACTCGTCAGGTATCTGTCCTGAAACGTCACTAATTTCCCATTTCCAGATCACTTCGACATTACTACCTTCGGATTTTTCCTTATCGATGATCCAAACTTTATTATCGCCACATATCACCAACTCATGCAAAACATTACTCTTCTCCGATACACAAGAGAATAACGAAAACAAAATAAAACAAGGAATTGAAATTTTCATAACTATATTTTTAAATAAATATTACAAAGCAAACTTTTTCACAATAGGCTCTTCATGAGATTCATTCATTTTTAAACGTATTTCATTTACGATATATGGATATTTTGATGATAAGTCATTTTTCTCAAGGATATCATTCTCTATGTCAAACAATAACATCTTAGATTCACCTTCTGTCTTGATGTCTTGAGTTAATCCTTTCCATTTTCCCATTCGCACTGCTTTTGAACCTCCATTTTCGGGATATTCCCAATACAGGTATTCATGCTTGGGTTGATTTTTTCCGAAAAGTTCCGGCACGAAACTGATTCCATCAGTTTTGGGAGGCGTAATACCTGCTAATTCACATAATGTAGGCATAATATCCCAAGAAGCCATAATATGGTTACTTACAGTGTTCTTTTTTATGTTATCTTCCCAAGTAACAATTAATGGTACTCTTATTCCACCTTCACGAAGCGATGTTTTCCCCCAATTGACATCCGAAACAAACGGTTTAGCGCTATCAAACCATGGAGAGTCGGATCCCCCATTGAAAGTAGGCCCGTTATCACTTGTAAACAGAATAATCGTATTGTCATATATGCCTAATTCTTTCAGTTTATCAATCAATCCGCCAACCTGTTCGTCTAAATAGCTTACCATTGCAGCATATGTGGCATGAGGATAACGACAGGGATAATAGCCCTTGTCGCCTAGATAAGGTTTTTCGTCTCCGAATTTATCCACATAATATTTGACCCATTTTTCAGGGACTTGCAAAGGTACATGAGTCAAAGGAGTAGTCCAAGCAAGGAAAAAAGGTTTGTCGGAATGCTTTTCCATCCATTTTATTGTTTCTTCATAGATAATATCACCGGAATATACTTTTTGAGTATAATTGGCATAACTATCATTATTATATGGATCCGCTCCTGTCGGAAGTTTGGTATTCGGTTCAAATAACGAATTAGGTAAAAATTCTCTGCTTTCATTTCTATAGAGGAATGGGGGATAATATGTATGTGCTTGTCGTTGGCAATTATAGCCATAAAAGAAATCGAATCCCATTTTATTAGGTGTACCTTCTGATCCCGGATACCCCAATCCCCATTTTCCCATGCAAGCCGTTACATAACCTGCTTGTTTTAGAATGAGAGGGATTGTCACCGTACCTTTAGGTAATGGCCTTTGCCCTTCAAGGGTAGAATCTGCTAACATGGCAGCATGACTCCATACGTTTCCTCTTTCGGGCATTTCATCATTTCCTCTAATATATGAATGTCCGCTATGTAGACCTGTAAAAGTGATACATCTGGAAGGAGCTGATACAGGCGATCCAGAGTAGTTTTGAGTAAAACGGATACCGTTTTGGGCGAGTTGGTCAATATGAGGCGTTTCTATTTTCTCTTGTCCGTAACAACCAAGCTCAGCATATCCCAAATCGTCAGTTAAAATATAGATAATGTTAGGTTTTTGCTTTATAGAGGAAGTCTTCTGCCCCAGAACCATAGCAGGAATTGCAGCCAAAAGAGTAAATCTCCAAATAGATTTTGTTTTCATGATATTATTGATTTTGTTTTTTTAAGTATACCTTATAGTCTTTTTGTATTTTTTTCCAAGAAGCGACTAAATCTTTGGAGAATTTTTTCATATCTCCTTCCCAAGGAGTTTTTGTTACTTCAAACATAAAAGGTCCGTCATACCCTCCTTTAACTAAACCGTCTACCACTGCATTCCAGTTTATAACTCCTTCTCCTGGCAACCAATGACGTTCGTTTTCTTCGTCATAATCTGAGATATGAACAGTCTTTATCATTTTCCCGAGTTTTTCAGCAAAATATTCTGATTTTTCACCTAATAAATGGTTCACATCGAAACATATATCAACAGATATTATGCCATCAACAAGCGTTATTGTTTCTGCTGCAGAATTAGCGAGACAAGTACGAGGAAGGTTTTCAACGGCAATACGTACATTATAATCCTTTTCTACTAATGGCCCTAATTCTTTAAGGCACTCTCTGAAAGCTGCAATATGGCCTATTCTTTCCTCTTTGTTTATAGGTTCGAAGCTGGGATGCAAAATAGCCTTTTCATATTTCCCTAATCCTTTGGCAATTTCCAGTGTAAATAAAACATATTGTTTACATTGTTCTCTTATTATCGGATCTGGTGTGGAAATATCAAAATCCCAACCATAAGGTATATGAATAGACCAGATTTTCAATCCGGTTTCATCGGCACATTCTTTATATTTTGCTACTTGGAATATGATATCCGCAACGTTTACCTTGCTGAATTTAGGCATTCCTACTTCAAGATAGTCTATGCCGGCATTTTTTACTGCTATAAAAGTTTCCTTCAGATCAGTTTGCATCAAATTCATTGAAGTTCCCAATTTCCAATCAGGAACAGCCTGGCCATAAGATGCCAGGCTGATCAATGATAAGAATAAACTTTGATATAACTTTTTCATATTATTCATTTATATTTTACCATCCCGGATTATTGGGTAATAAGCTGGGGTTTTCTCTTGTTTGTGTCTCAGGAATGGGCCACAAATAATCTTTGTCTTGAAAAACCCTCGTTTCAATCAATGAGTTGTCATATTTATAAATGGGGCCATTCATCACATCTTTAGCAATTCCCCAACGGCGAATATCATTATAATAAAGACCTTCACCGGCCAATTCAATTCTGCGTTCATGGCGGATCATTTGTCGCATTTGCTCTTTGGAGTAATTCTTTGCAATATCAAAAATAGGCATTTTGACTGTTTCTCTTTCTCGTATTAAATTAAGTGCATTGTACACTTCTGCATCAGGACTGCCTAATCTTTCATTTCGTGCTTCGGCAAACATTAATAATACATCAGCATATCTCATATAAATATAATTAATATCATTCCAATCATATTCCTGAATGTATTCCGTATCATATACGGAAAATTTAATAAATGTATAACCGGTAAATTTAAATCTGTCATCCCCTACAGGAATGCCCATATAGGTGGTACCCGGATAAATGATTGTCTGATAAAAACGCGGATCTCTATTATCATACAGAGGTTTGTTGTCATCATAAGGTGAGCCGTCGTTCATATCATATGCCTTCACTAAGTCTAACAAGGGGGCGCAGGTGTTATATTGCCTCATAATAAGATCTATCGAATGGTTGAAATTGGGATTGAGAAACTGAATATCGAAAAGAACTTCACTATTTCCTTCATTGTCGCGAGCGAATATTTCTCTATAATTAGGGTATAAAGAGAATTGCCCGGAGTCCATTATCTTTTTCGCAGCATTTTCCGCTTCCTGCCAATTAGAATTATAAAGATGGACTCTTGCTATCAATCCCCAAGCTGCCCAAGCACTAGGCCGTCCTTCATCATTAGAGGAAGAATAGGATGGTGGTAAAAGGCTTGTAGCTTCTGCGAGATCAGCAAGTACCTGAGTTATCAATTCATCTTTGCTGTCTCGAGGCAGATCTTTTTGTGTGTCGATATTGGGCGACTCCAGAATTAATGGTGCATCTCCGTAATAATTGATTAACTCAAAATAATAGAATGCACGTAAGAATTGGACTTCTCCAATCATCTGGTTTTTCTTGACTTTATCAAGTTCGAAATTTACGACCTGTTCAAGGAATGTATTACAACGGCCTATCCCCTCATAACATTTTCCCCATTTTCCATTAATTACAGAAGAGTTTGAAGGTGTATGAGTTCCTTTGCCTATTACTCCGAATCCGCTTGTATTATCATACATATATGCATTGGGTGTTATTGTTTCGGAATAAACAGCCGAAGCTAACCCTCCGTACATATTTTCATGTCGTAAACTATTATAACAGGCGGTTAATCCTGCATTCAATTGTTGTTCATTAATCCAGAAACTACTTTCTACATACCTGTCGGTAGGTATGGTATCAAGTGAGCACGAATTATATGCAATGCATGTGATACTCAATAATATTATAATCTTTTTCATTTTCATTTAATTTTCTTGTTCATGTATTACCTTAAATCCGCAGACATTTGTATTTACATAATAGGCAAAGTGTTGAAGTAAAATAATTTACCAAACACTTTGCCATGTGCAAGATTTCACTTATCTTTATGCACCAACAAAAAA
>JAISDJ010000302.1 GCA_031264865.1 Tannerellaceae bacterium
TTCCAAGAGTATCACCTATACTTACCTGATAATCATCATCACTTGTTTTATTTTGTCCGCCAATACTTGACAGAATTGCTGGCACTAGATCATAATCTCCTTCTCTTGGATCTATAGAGGCTTTATAGCCGGAATTAATACCGCTTACCGTATCTATTAATGAATAAACAGCTCTCAAGTTATCGACCATTTTAAATTTGGACTTATATGCCTCTACACTTGGAAATGTGTCTTGTACTCCATTCATTTGTAGGATGTAGATTGAATCATTACCGGATGCTTTAGTTAACTCACCGATATGTCTGACAGGATTTCCAAAGCTTATAGGCAGTAATCCGCCTTGCGAATCTTTTAGTGTTAATTCCAATTTGGACAAATTGGTTCTAACGATTGCAGCAGCGCTATCTTTTTTCAAGGTGGTAAGAACCTGATGCTTTCTAACGGTTTTCTGTCCTTCCCATATGGATGGATAACTTCCATCGGCTATATTATAAATGAGATCTAAGTACCAATAAAAGAATATAATCTCACTTTCAATCTTTTCTAATGAAATAGGCCTTGTAGGCGTTTTAATACGTTCAAATCCTAAAAATTCAAGGAAAAAAGGATCTGAAGAGTTGGGTGTTTTAGGCAAATCTATTATTTCATATCTACTGTTACTTGGCGTGGTTAGATCTTGTACCCACACATTTAGTTCATATTTAGTACCTTTGTCTACTACATAGGTATTATAATTGTAAAGCGGCTCATCTCCTTTTGCTTCATCATTAAGAGAATCCGGAACAAAATCATTTCTGGCATCATCCCATTCGTATACTATCCAATAGTATTTGCCATTACTTTCCTTGTACATTTTCGGTGAAGGAGCGGTTTCCCCTTGTTTTCCATCCTGTCCGATCGCACGAAGGGGAGGATTGGTTCGTATGCCGTCTTTATACCATATACCATCATCTCCAATAGCCCACTGTGTACCCTTTTCACCTTGCGCGCCCTTCTCACCATTAACAATCTCAACAGGTTCTCCTTTATTGAAAGTGATTTTTATACCATTGCTAAGTGGTGTAACACTTACAACATAATGACCATCTTCTATCTGCTTCTTGATTGCATCTATTTGAGATTGTAATTCTTCTAATCGATTGTAGATATCGTCAATATCTTCATCATAACTAACACAGCCGGTTGTATAGAGTGATAGCATGCACAAAGAAAAAACGTAAATAAATAATCGTTTCACCAAATTTCCTTTTTTCTTCATATTTAAATACTTATTAGTTATAAGTTCACATAATTGAGTAAGAAAACAGCAACTAAGATATGGTTTTTTTTAATAAGTTTGGTATATTAAAAATTAGTTTGTATACAATTTATATAGCTGAATAATTGATAACTTACTGATATCTACGGACATTTATACGAAAATAATATCCCGATCGTTTATTATTTATGTTAGTTTAGAATTTTTTAACAACCATCAATTCGTTCATTATGATTATTTTCATGCCCGTAATTTTAATTAGTTAAAAAAATATGGAACAAAAACATTTTTCCCTTCGAGGGGTAATTCGCTTCAAACGATTTATGCGAAAAGGCTATGCTGCTTTTTGTAGTATGCATCGGGTTGTTACAATTGGAGTTGTTGCCGGAAGTGTACTTACATGCATGCATGTATCTACTACGAAAGCACAAACCATAACCGGCGAACAACAGCAAAAAGTAGTAGAACAAGAATTGGATGAAGTAATGGTGACGGCCTCGCGTTTAGAAACGCCGATAGGCCAGACGGCAAAGATCGTAACGGTAATCACTAAAGAACAAGTAGAACGAGCGCCCGTCCGAAGTATTCAGGATTTATTGGTGTATGTTGCCAATGTTGATGTCATCCAAAGAGGAGGGCATGGCGTACAAGCAGATATCTCCATTCGAGGAGGATCACACGACCAAAACGCTGTACTATTAAATGGAATTAACCTCTCAAATCCCCACACAGGCCACTATAGTTTTGATATTCCCATCAATCTTTCCGACATAGAACGTATAGAAATTATCCATGGCCCTTCTGCTTTGGTCTATGGATCCGGTGCTTTTTCGGGTGGGATCAATATTATAACCAAAAAGAAACCGGATACTCGTTTGTATACAAATGTTGAAGGCGGAATGTATACACTTCGCGGTATGGAAATGCGGAGTACTGCGGAAATAGGAGTTACTTCCCATAGTATCTCGGTTGGTTATCATGCTTCGGAAGGCTATATTGACAACAGTGATTATAATTTATACAATGTTCTATGGCAAAGCCGGATTAATCTGCCGGAAACTTCCAAAATCGATATTCAGTTGGGATACAATGATAAACAATACGGAGCCAACACCTTTTATTCGGCTAAATATCCTAATCAATATGAATATACCGGTACCTATATTGGTTCTGTAAAAGGTGAGTTTGGCTCGACATTAAAAATAATCCCTATTATTTATTGGAACAGGCATCACGACCAATTTGATTTAATAAAGGGAACAGATACCGGACGTAATTTTCACCGGAATGATACCTATGGAGGTAATTTAATTTTCATGTATTCCTCTCTATTGGGAAACACCAGCTTAGGGGGCGAAGTACGGAAAGAAGATATTATGAGTAGTGTATTGGGAAAACCAATGATAAAGCCACATGGAAAATATAAGATGTACGACGATCGTGTAAATACCGGCGTTGCATTGGAACATACATTGTCTTTTAATCGTTTTACGGCATCAGCCGGCGTATTAATGAACCATAATACATTACTTAAAGGAGAATATAAGTTTTATCCCTCCGTAAATGTATCTTACAGGCCTTTCGACGAATTAAAAATGGTAGCATCCTGGAGTAAATCGACCCGGATGCCTACTTTTACCGATTTATATTATACTACGGAAACACATAATGGCAACGACGGGCTTATACCCGAAAAATCGGAAGCGCTTGATATGGGATTAAAATACAATAACTATTTTATCGACGCCTATTTAAACGGATTTCTATTATGGGGTAAAAATATGATCGACTGGGTAAAAGAAAATCCCGAAGATACCAAATGGGCTTCATGGAACCTGACAAACGTTCATACCCAAGGAATAGAAGCAGGCGTACGTTTCCGTTTATCAGCTTTTACTCCGTTTTTGGGTGAACATGCATCATTGGCAATGGATTATACACGAATGTATCAAACAAGTGATACGAAAAACCTTATTTCTAAGTATACATTAAATTATCTGAGGGATAAATTTACAGTAAAGTTTACTCATCAGGTAGGTAATAAATTTTCAGTAGGCTGGTATTTTCGTTATCAAAAACGCATGGGGACATATGAAAAGTTCGTTGATTTGGAAAAAGCAGGAGATGAGCCTTTCCCTTCTTTCTCAACGTTGGATTTAAAACTAAACTATCAATACAAAGAAATCGTATTCAATCTTTGTTTGAATAACCTTTACAATACTACTTATTTTGATTTGGGAAATATTCCCCAACCGGGCTTTTGGTTAACAGGAGGAATCACTTATTATCTCCGGTAATAACAATTGAAAGTTGAAAATGATTTGATAACATTTCATTTTCAACTTTCAATTTTCAACTTTCAATTAGCTTTGTGTAGTTTCTTTAATTCAAAAGCAACAACTATTCTAAATATACCAAAGATCATAAAGGCATAAGCTGTCATGAATACAAAGCCTAACGCCCCTGCTGCCGGTATCCATATAATTCCTATTGAACAGAGAATAGCCAGGATGGCAATAAATAAATACCAACCCCAGTTACGAGCGCCATATCTACGTAAATCAATCGTATTTCCGATACCGGATACTCCCCGGAACATAAGCCAGAAAGCAAGGATAAAGGGTAATACCGCCATACTAAGCTCCGGAGAAGCAATCAGAATAACACCAATAAGCAAATCAACGATACCTCCCGCTAAATACCATCCCCAGGAAGAGATGCTATCTTTATTACTTATAGCAAAGGCTATTTCGAACATACCGTTAATAAGCATAAAAGCGCTGAATAAAATACTTAATGCAGCATAACTGGTCAACGGATTCATCAATAACCATATGGCAAAGATGATAAACAATACACCCAGAACAAGAGAAAGCCACCAATACTTAATGGCAAAACCGTTTTTTTCAATAAAACTTTTCATAATCTGATTTTTTATAGTTGTTATTAGAACAGATAGAATCAGCAATTTGTTTGTTTCAGTAACCTTTCTTTTATTCCGTTTTGCATTAAAAAGGCAGGCTTTATTTAAAGCCTGCCTTTATCATTTATAATCTATCTCCTTTATTTGGGTAAAGCACTGTTCCATCCGTCATTCTGTTGCAGTCCGGAAGCATTCACTTCTTTTGCCGGAATAGGATAAACAAATTTGGATGCATCCCAATTATTTACAGCAAAGTTTCCTCCTTCGCGAGTCATGATTTCACCTGTTCTTCTCAAATCAAACCAACGATGGCCTTCCTGGAAAAGTTCTCTGCGGCGTTCAACAGAAATAAACTGCAACAAAGCCTCTTTATCTGTGGGGATATCCGTTTTCTCCAAATCAGGATTACGTTGAGCAACTTCAAATAAGAAATCTACAGCGTCTGCTTCTCCTAATTGAGCTTTTGCCTCTGCAATAATCAGATACATTTCAGGTAATCTGAAAACAGGTACATTGCTTGTTGCTCTGGAAGAAGGCAGGCCATCAAACTTCAAGGCTCTTACCTGTTCTCCTGTTCCATCGCCAAACAATCTTAGCCGCATATCATTTTCGCCAAACAGCTTAATTAATCCGGAAGTAGCTTTACCATTATAAGAACCGTATAACGTATTTAATGCATTAGCCGAAAGATTATCGTCTGTCGTTTTACCGATAGTGAAGATGTCTTCACTCGTAGCGGCAATGTCAAACCACATACTTACATAGTTCTCAGCATTCATAACCAATGCTCCGCCTCTTTTGTCAATAGCGCTCTGAGCCGCTGCGACAGCACCGGCATAATCTTTCATATATAACTTAACACGTGCTTCCAAAGCAGCAAGTGAGGCTTCATTGAAATGGAAAACATCGTTATCGGTGTGTTGAATATTTTCTTTTGCCTGATTGATTTCTTTCAGTACTTGCGAATATACTTCATCAATCGTTGAACGTGATACATTTGAGAAGGCCGGAATTACGTCTTTATCAATGATAACAACCCCTAACCTCCCTTTATTTGTTTCACTGTAAGGCAACCCGAAAATATTTACTAATGTAAAATGCGACAAAGCTTTTAAAGCATACGCCTGCGATATTGATTTATGAATAGAAGTTTTATCTTCATCAGAAATATCAGTGGCTAATAATTCATTTCCGGCATTAATCAACCTGGTACAGCGATCCAACAGATAATAGCCGTAAGCCCACATATCCAGCAAGTCCGGAGTATCCGTATTTACTGTATATTTATAAATTTGATCAAAATGGCCGGAAGATCCTGTCATCCAGGTATTGTCGGCTGCAATATCACCTAACGCTATTACATTACGTCCGTATAAACGGTAAGTTCCCAATGTATAATACACACCATTCAATGCATTTTCAACATCTTTTGCACTTGTAAACGCTTCCTTCTCTCCTAAAGCGCCACTGGGTTCGAAACTCAAGAAGTCGTCGCACCCGGTAAAGGAGATGAATAGAACGGAAGCTATGAATAATTTTAAAATATGTTTCATTTTGGAATCGTATTTATTTAACAAAAATCAGAAATTAATATTTACTCCAAACATAACTTTTCTGGATATAGGGAATGACCACCAAAGAACTCCATTGGCCGGCGCTTCCGGGTTAAGCCCCCTGAAATCGTCACCTAAAGCCCATGTCGCTAAATTTTCTCCGCTGAAGTACACTCTTATACCGTCAACTTTAATAGGTTGAGTCAACTTCTTAGGTAAATTATATCCTAGCTGGACATTCTGAAGTTTAATATAGGAACCATCCATAAGGAAACGGCTTGAATGAGAGGTTGTAGCACCATTAACCGGCGCCGGTACATCCGTAATATCCCCCGGGTTCCGCCACATATTTTTATAAACATATTTAGTTGTGTTACCCCATGGATTACTAATATTTTCATCAAAACGCGCTGCGTTATTATATACTTTATTGCCAAAGGAATAGAAAAGTTGTACGGAAAGGTCGAAATCAAATATCCTGAAATTATTAGTGAACCCTCCATATACTTTAGGGTCGGCTTCTCCCAAATAACGCTTACCGGCGTCGTTATAAGAAGTTGTTGTCTCACGGCCTTCTTCTCCTTTATACCACAATTGTTCTCCTGTTTCGGGATCAACGCCGGCATATTCTTTCATCTTAAATGTATGATACGGACGCCCTGCTTCACGGATGGCATAGGTTTCTTCAATGGGTTGGTCGGTGCTTAATTTAATGATCTTATTTTTATTATGAGTAAGATTCAATGACATATCCCAACCGAAATTACGGCTATTGATGGGTCGGTATCCTATCAAAAGCTCAATCCCTTTGTTCTCCATTTCTCCTACATTCTGTAATGTCTCGTCATATCCGGTAGTCATGGATAAAGGTACATTGAAAAGCATATCAGTCGTGCGATTGATATAATAATCAACATCCAGAGATACTTTATTAAATAAGCCTAGTTCTATACCTGCATTAAACTTTCCTGTTTGTTCCCATTTTAAATCCGGATTTACAATTTGAATAGGAACCATCCCCGGCATGTTTAAATAATTATATCCGAAGCCATATAATCCTTTTTGCGGATACCAGTCTCTGTTCGGGTCGCCCGTGCTTATATCTTGATTACCGGTCGTTCCATAGCTGGCTCTAACGGTTAAGTTAGTCAACCAGTCAGTGGTTGATTCCATAAACGATTCATTAGTAATGCGGTATTTAGCGCCTATCGACCAGAACGTACCCCATTTATTATTGTCTCCAAACTTGGATGAACCATCGCGGCGTAAACTTCCCGACAGATAGTAGGTATTCTTATAATCATACTCTGCATTACCAAAGAATGATGAAAGGGCATAATTCCTGAATAAAGTAGATGCATCACTTGGAGTTGCTGCATTTTCTACTGTATGTACTAAATCTGTAGGATAATTTGATCCTGCCAGGTAAGCTTCGTCTAAATGAGCTTTTTGCATTTCTTGCCCTATTAACACATTAATATTATGTGAGCCGAAAGTATGTATCCAATTTAAGGTATTTGTCCAGGTCCAAAGAGTTTGATAGCTATTTCCTTCTTCACCCAGCATGTTCATATCATTACCCTGAGGTTGTAACTTCGACCACAAACCAAACTCTTTTATATTTTGAAAATCTATGCCATATCTGGATAGGAATACAAAATCTTTTAAGAAATTCACTCTCACCCAAGGTGAAACATTGGCTTTGATCTGTTTGGAAATATTTTTATCGCCATATTTACTTCTCTGCGCTACAGGATTGTAGCCATTATCCGTATCCATATTCCAGCTCCCGTCAGCCTTATATATCGGCTGTACCGGAAGTTGCATAAAAGCTTGGGTAATCGGATCTGAATAATAACCGCCGCCTGCACCATAATTCATTTTTGAATATGAGGTAAAGGCGTTAAGACCGAAAGAAACGTGTTTGTTGATTTCATTTTCAATGTTAAAACGTCCCGAGAAACGTTGGAAATCTTTACCTATCACAATACTTTTTTCGTCATAATAGCCTCCGGAGACAAAGAACTTGGTTTTATCATTCCCACCCGAAAGGTCTAAATTATAATCTTGTGTAAAGCCGCTCCGAGTTACGCCTTTATACCAATCGGTATCGGCATTGGGATCAACATTGATACCTAATCCATCAGTGCTTGTTATAAACTCTTTTGCTTCTGCTAAGTTGCCTTTCTCTATAGACCCGGAATTTCCTAACATCTGGGTTATGAAGTCATACCAATCCGTAGCATTTAGCATTTGATAATCGTTTCTTTGAGGCGTTTTTGTTGTTCCGACTCTTGCCGAAAAACTAATTTTGGTCTTGCCTGATTTACCTTTTTTAGTTGTAATAACGATAACCCCATTCGATGCCCTTGCTCCATAAATTGAAGTTGCCGTAGCATCTTTGAGAATGGAAACAGATTCGATGTCACTTGTATTTAATCCGGAAAGAGGGTTCACTGTGGCATCTTCATTCTCTCTCATACCAAATCTGCCGGTAGTCATCGGTACACCGTCTATTACATACAATGGCTCAGTCCCCGAGTTCATAGAACCCAGTCCCCTAATTAATACTTTATTAAATCCACCCGGTTGTCCGGTCTCGGCAGACATTTGAAAACCTGCTACAGAACCTTGTAACGAACGGATAGGGTCGGCATCTGTCGATTTGGTAATGACATTAGCATCTATCACCTGGGCCGAACCGGTAAAAGCCGCCTTTCGTGTTACTCCATATCCGGTTACAATAATTTCACCTAATTTTTGCACATCTGATTCTAACCGAACATGAATCGTTGATTGAACGGCCACTTCCTGAGCAACCATCCCCACATACGAGATTACCAAAGTTTTTGCAGCGTTTGGTACACTTAAACTAAAACTCCCGTCTGTATCAGTAATAGTACCGATAGTAGTACCTTTTACGATTACAGACGCACCAATAATAGGATCACCGTCATCAGCCGAGATAACAGTACCTGTTACCTGCCTGGTTTGAGCAGTAACCAACCCAATGCCTAAGAACAGGCAAAAGAAAAGATAGGTCAACTTCTTCATAGACATACTTTTTTTGTTTAACAATGAATAACCAATAAGCATTATTTATGTTTATATTATATAAATAAAGACATTCTGATCAGTGAAAAATTATTTTTTATTTGAAATCAGTTTATTTGTTGTATTCTTCCATGCATCAACGTATTCCTGCATGGTTTCGGCAATTTTTTGACCGATTATGCTGTAGTCTTTATCTTCCAGATTCGCCAGGGATACCCTTATCGACCATTCCGGGCCGCCAAAACCTCCTCCGTTAAGGAGTACTATAGACGAAAGTTCAGCCAAACGGAACAGAAAATCTACCGGTTCAAAATTCTTTTTGAGAAATTCGCCAAACTCTTTTCCGTGATGCTTGATGGCTCCTTCCAATATATCTATTTCACAATAATATCCGGCGCGGTCGGGATCGGGCCTTACGGAGACGCCCATTCCTTCCCATAGCAAATTGTAACGGCGTTGTATAATCGCATTGCAATCGTTCTTGTAATTGTTTTGCTTGTCGAGTAAAGCAAATGCGGAAAATAACAGCATTTGTATTTGTTGTGGCAATGACAGCCCCGCCGTATGATTCAGTGCAACCTGGCGGCTATCAGCCACTAAGCGGTCAATAAATTTCAGCTTTCCAGGCTTGAGTGTCAGGCTTTCGTACATTTTAGCCAGGCGTTCTTTTTCTTTTTCCGGAACGGCCGACAGCATATCGTCGTAAACATTATCCTCATGTAAAGCGATAACTCCTAACCGCCAGCCTGTGGCCCCGAAATATTTGGAGAACGAATAAACGCATAATGTGTTTTGAGGCAACTCATCCATCAACGACCTGAAACCGTTTACAAATGTGCCGTACACATCATCGGTTACAATCATCAGATTAGGGTTGAGGTTTTTTACCACTTTGACAAGGTATTTGCGGGATTTTTCGCTCAACTGTACCGAAGTAGGATTACTTGGGTTAATGATGAAAAGCGCCTTTACAGACCTGTCGCCCAATTTATCCAATTCTTCGTCGGGATACTGGAAGGTATTGCGCGCCTCCTTGTCTTTTGCCGAACCATGGATGTAGGTTATCTTAAAATTATACCTTTCCAGTTCGGGGATTTCAAGATAAGGCGTAAACGTAGGCACTGCCAAAGCTATTTTATCCCCTCTTTTCAACAATCCGTTTTGTAACAGAGAATCGAAAATATAACACATGGCGGCTGTTCCGCCTTCTACGGCAAAAATATCATAAGCGCCTTTATGCTTGGGGTTTCCCCCACACATTTCCTGTAGCAAGTAGTCATGTACAATGATTTCCGTGTGTTTCAACATACGGCCGGGGTCTGGGTATTGGCATCCGATAATACCTTCGGTTAATTCGTGTATAAAATCGTCGGCAACGAACGTATGTTTTTCAATGCCGTATTCGTATGTTTGTTTCAACAGTGTAATGCCTGGCATTTCCGGGTTATCTTCCAGAAATTGCTCAAAACGTTTGGCAATGCCCTTTTTACAGGGTATTCCTCCAATACCTGATGGGTGTGTCATGGCCAGTTTGCATTCTTCCAGTCCGAACTTTCCCAATGTAAAGAATGCTTCCCGTGGCACGGTAGCCGTCCAGTTGGGATTACCTCTTCCGGCATTTAACATAGTCTTTACAGCAGCCTGTTGTTGTTCGGAAGCTAAACTGATGAGGCTGTCTTTCAATTCGAACGGGCTTAGCTGTTCCAATTGTTGTTCGCGATTACGCGAGACTTTTAGTTTTTCAATATGATCCATATTCTTTCATATTTTATCTTGTCAACTCATTAACAATACAATTACGACTCCCCAAATAATCAGCAAGGTGTTACCTACAGCATAAGTGGTGGTGTATGAGAGCGCGGGGACTTTACTTTTAACAGACTCCTGTATGGCTCCCAGTGAAGCAGTAGTGGTTCTTGATCCGGCACATGCACCCAAGGTGATGGCAGGATGGAATTTGAATATATATTTTCCCATCAAAAGCCCTACCATCATCGGTACGATACTTACAAAGATACCGGCAATAAAGAGGCTGGCTCCGGAGGCTTTTAATCCGGCAATGAAGTCGGGTCCTGCATTAATTCCTACTACGGCAATGAAGACGTTAAGCCCGAGGTTATTCATTAGCCATACAGCCGATTCGGGAACAGCCCCGAAAGTAGGGCGCAAAGAACGTATCCATCCGAAAATAATACCTATAATCAATACGCCTCCACTGGCGCTCAGGCTCAACGGTACATTTCCCAATCGTAGCGTAAGAGAACCCAGAATGCCTCCAAGGAAAATACCTGTTCCTACATATAGCAAGTCGGTAATGGTGGTGGGGCGTTCTGGATATCCCAGATACCTGGCAAAGCGGTCGACATCCACGCGGCGTCCTTCTATTTCCATAATGTCGCCACGTTCGATTGTTACATTTTCCAAAAGCGGCACATCCACTTTGTTTCTGATCATCTTCCTGATAATACTGCCATGTCGTTGTTTGTTCGTTTTCATATCATGCAGGCTCGTACCTATTATGGCTCTATTGGCAACAATGACTTTTAGCGTTTCTACCCTGAAATCGAGTAATTCGAGGTCGGCCACTTCTTTACCAATTAGATTCTCGTCGGCCACTATCGTATCCATAGGCCCATTCAATGCAAGGCTGTCTCCATAATAAATGATTTGACCGGGGTCCGGGTCCTTAATAATATCGCCTTTTTGATTCCGAATGCTTTCTACGAAAGTAGGCCATCCTTTGCTAACCAACAGGTCTTCCAAATCTTTGACCGTTTTGTTTTGTTTAAAAAAGTCGCTGGTAGCCTTAATAACCCTGAATGTTGTTCCGTTGTAAGCATATATAAGAGAAGGGTCATTGCCCGGCAACAAGCCGCCGAGCGACTTTTCGTACTCTTTTGTCTGCTTTACAATATCTCCGCCTAGTATCTTTGGACCGAGTGAAGCCAGAAACCATGCTGTGCCCGCTGTTCCAAAAATATAGGTAACGGCATATGCCACAGGGATTTCATTGATAAAAGTATGCTTTTGGGCGTCGGGAATAGGAAGTTGATTAATAGAATCCGTAGCAACTCCGATAACTGCAGAAATAGTATTTCCACCGGATAACAAACCAACGGTATTCCCTAAATCAAATCCGGCAATCAGGGCTGCTACCCATGCTGTAAGCAAACATGTTACGCAAACAATAACTGCAAAAAGGATTTGCGGAATCCCTTCCTTTCTCAGGCTGCGTACGAATTGAGGGCCTACACTGTAACCTACAGCGAACAAAAAAATCAGGAAAAAAGCCGATTTAACAGTAGGTGATATTGAGATATTCAATTGTCCGACCAGCACTCCCACCAATAAGACGCCTGTTACCGAGCCCAAACCTATTCCTTTGATTTTAATCTGACCAATAGCAAACCCAACAGCAAGCGTTAGAAAAATAGCTAACTCAGGGGATGCCTGTATTGTTTTAATAATCCATTCCATAAATTTCGGCGTTTATTGTCAATAATTTCATAAGAGAACAATTGAGTCTCCGATAAGGTTTAACAAATTTGCAAATACAGGAAAACGGATTTAATACTTCACGCGACCTAAAATTGTGGGATGACAGGCTACGGAATCCGGAGTGAAATTTAGCAATAAGGATTAGTTGTAGACTAAGGTTAATATGTTAAGTATAAAAAAGAAGCTGCCTCTATCCGAGGCAGCTTCCATACTACATTTCATATTTTCAATTATCAATCGGCGCTCCAACCGGTGTAACGATAACCTTCGGCTTTAAAGGTCCGGCCCGGGAAACGGGAGTTCGTAAAAGTGAAAGAAATAGCATCCGACACAGTTCCGGATGGAGCCGTTGCTCCTTTTAGCGTAACTTGTCCGTCAGTCAATGTGAATGTTGTTGTTGAAGTTGCTACATTACCTGCCAGATTTTCGATATTCGTGCCGGAAAAAGATAACGTACTCAAATTACAATCAATCTTTCCATTGATCGAATAAGCATTGGC
>JAISDJ010000006.1 GCA_031264865.1 Tannerellaceae bacterium
TACCTTTTTCCCGGAATCCGATACGGTTTCATTAAATTCACCATACTGGACGATGATCGGTATGAAGTCTTCGATCTTGAATCCAAGCTGTTCAATCTCATGACCATGCTTTTCGATAATGTGTTTTAATCCATACCCATTATTGCTTTTCGGATCGTTTTCGCCCCAGACGATGTCTATATATCCAATATCGTGTCGGTAAAGCGCCTTAATACATTCGCCTTCACCATGCTTTATAAGGAATCGTATAGCTTCCTTTGGCTTATCCTGAAATTGTGGGTAAATGGTTCCAAAACGACCTGATGTATACATACCTGTATCTTTTTTTGCAAATCTACAGATGTTTACAGAAATGTGTGTCCGTTTTGGCCATATTGTCCGTTTTGGCCGTTTTGACGGGTTATGACCGGTTAGTGAGTGATTCCGTAGTAGCCTATACATAATACATACGTAATACAGACATCATACATACGTGTGCAAGACATATTCAAGACAACATTATTCTGTAAAAAACATATCCGGCAGATGCAAATATCCCGCGGGAAAAATTCCCTACGGACTACCATAAGTACTGGTTATAAGTGTTTTGCAAGGTCAGCATACGGACTTGTGCACGAAAAACGCTCAAAGCATGGTTTTTGGGCGTTTTATTCGTTTATAGCGGTAATCTTAATTATGCCGTACATTCGGGTATTTTATAAATCATCATAATAACGCCGGCTCTGCCGCGCCATGAATACCAGCAAGCAGCTGAAACTGTTTTTCCCAAAGTCGCGGGCATAGTTGGACAGTCCTTCAAAATAAAAGGTAGAGATTCGTCATAAGCGTCTTGCGAATACAGCAAATAAGGGGTGCGGGAAGTATACGAAGGTCTTCGCACGGGGCGATCACCTTTGCAGGACACATTCCTGCCGCCATGAACGGAAGAATCACCTCTGCGAGAAACATTCTCTGCGCCATGAACGGAAGAATCACCTCTGCGAGAAACATTCCCTGCGCCATGAATGGAAGAATCACCTCTGCGAGAAACATTCCCTGCGCCATGAATGGAAGAATCACTCTTGCGAGAAACATTCCTGCCGCCATGAATGGAAGAATCACCTCTGCGAGAAACATTCCCTGCGCCATGAATGGAAGAATCACTCCTGCGAGAAACATTCCTGCCGCCATGAATGGAAGAATCACCTCTGCGAGAAACATTCTCTGCACAGTGAACGAAAGAATTGTGATACATGTAGAGAGAATGCGCGTCCTGAAATAGCTTTACAAGCCCCTTTGACTTATCGACCTATCAAATTCTTGTAAGTATTTGATTATTAATAAAATTGAAGCAGAGTGGGAATTTAGCAGTTTAACAGGCATTCGTGAACTTCAACATTGATTCTTAAAAAAGTGAGTTCAAAAAACAGATGGAAAAAAATTAGAAGTTTTTAGAGGTGCCCTTGAACTTTCCGCCCCATACAGGGGATGCATATTTTTTCACCCCTTAGTATCCCGTTCGGTTCTTTTAGACCCTCGTTTGGTTCTTTGAGACCCTTATTTGGTTCTTTTAGACTCTTATTTGGTTCTTTTAGACCCTCATTCGGTTCTTTTAGACTCTTATTTGGTTCTTTTAGACCCTTATTTGGTTCTTTTAGACCCTCATTCGGTTCTTTTAGACCCTCATTCGGTTCTTTTAGACCCTCATTTGGTTCTTTGAGACCCTTGTTTGGTTCTTTTAGACCCTTGTTTGGTTCTTTTAGACCCTCGTTTGGTTCTTTTAGACCCTTGTTTGGTTCTTTTAGACCCTTGTTTGGTTCTTTTAGACCCTTGTTTGGTTCTTTTAGACCCTCGTTTGGTTCTTTTAGACCCTCGTTTGGTTCTTTTAGATCCTCGTTTGGTTCTTTTAGATCCTCGTTTGGCTCTTTTAGACCCTCGTTTGGTTCTTTGAGACCCTCATTTGATTCTTTGAGACGCTCATTTGATTTTTTTGGAATCAAGCCAAAGCTGGTTATTCGCGAATTGAAACAGGCGGTTGCTTTTACCGGTGGTCACCGCTACCCTGCCGGTGGTCAAAAGTTTTTTGCGGCGCGTATATTTCAGCAGAAATTTGCAGCCACAAAGAATTTTAATATTTTAAAAATGAAGTCAGTATCAATTTGCTTAATCGCAGCGGGAATCCTTTTCTGTATGGAAGGGAACGCACAAATTTCTTTCAAAACGGAATACATCGGAAATTCTGCTTACATGTATGCCCCAAGTGGCGACGAATCGAGCGTAAAGGTCGGCCATAGCGAAGGTTCGGCCATAGTATGTCAAGGCATGGCCAACATTCCGGTTTACATGAAGAAAAATGAGAATGGTCGTCCTGTAGCGTGGGGCGTAGGACTTGGCGGTGCATACGCATCATTGAACAATAAGAATTTTACCGATGACATGGTTGCCGAAATCATGAACCTGAAAACGCCCCGCTGAATCTTAAAGACGGCATGAAAGCCATCGATGTACTTCGCCGCAATCCGTTGATAAAAGCAGTTTCGGAAAGTGTAAAGTCCCCCATTTTTTACCATTTCGGTTCGTCCAGAATCGGCGGTGAAATAACAGGAATCAACTATGACGACGAAAATAAACTGTTGGATTTAGATGCAAAATTCATGGAAGGAAGCGCCAAAAAACTATCCTGCCTGCCTAACAGTATCATCATGGGAAAAGGATTGACGAAAAGGTTGCTCGCCGTGACCGGTATTTAACCTGGCCCCATGCCGGCAACATCGCCAGCAGTAATGTGGCGAGCCAAAATAACTTGGGTTTATGAAGGGAAAGGTTCATATGGCGTATGATTTGGGTTCGGGTGGATTTATATTGATTCCAAATAATCGATCAATGATGCTACCTGTGCCGCTTAGCAGGGGAGCAGCAGCATATGTTTCGACTTGATATGACAAGATTAAATCAAGTTTGGATTTTTTAATGGTTCAATTGTTTTAAGTCGCTCAAAAAGAACATTTAAAACATTTAGTTCATTTGAATATTTTTCATTTACATTATTTTTAAGATAATCTTCATACATTTTTTTAATTGTCATATAGATTTCTTCAAACATTGGGTTGTTCGCTAATCTGGCTACAATTATTTTTTTAAAAAACAAACCTCTGTAAGGAAAATATTTACATGGATTATCAAAATCTAATAGATCTGAGTTTAAGATTTTATCCATCCATCTAATATCTTCTGTTTGTTTTAATATCGGCAATATGTCGTTTTCATAAACTATAATAAACTGATTTCTAAAATTAAGTAAATCACTGTCTATACTATTTCTATTGATCAGTATATTATCAAATAAACCCAACGACAAATTATTTATAAATATGGTCATATTATCTCCTAAGTTTAAGTCGAATTTTATTATCAAATCTTGCCATACATTTTCTATCTTCTCATATCGCTTTGATATGCAATATGAAATATTAAATCCGCTAAGTTTATTAGATACATTGAATGTTATGTTTTCCTTTATTACATCATTTTTAAAGATAAATTCAATATTATCTCTATTTGAGAAACCTAAGTTTTCAAAGTAAGTCTTAAAAACTTTTCGAATTTTAATCTCTATATGTTCAATTCTTATCATTATCTTGTTATTTTATTCAAAAACTAAATCAATTTTGGATTTTTTAATGGTTCAATTGTTTTAAGTCTCTCAAAAAGAATATTTAAAACGTTTAATTCATTTGAATATTTTTCATTTGAATTATTTTTAAGATAATCTTCATACATTTTTTTAATTGTCATGTAGATTTCTTCAAACATTGGGTTGTTCGCTAATCTGGCTACAATTATTTTTTTAAAGATTAAATCATCTGGGGTAAAATACTTGCATGGTGTTTCAAAATCTAATGGATCAGTATTTAATACTTGATCCATCCATTTGATATCTTCCGTTTTTTTTAAAATGGAAATGATTTTGGTTTCAAATTCATTAATAAAATGATTATTATAATTAATTAACTCATTATCGATGTCGTTATTATGAAGTAATACACCTTGATCAAAATCTAACTTTGACCTATTTATGAATATCGTAACGTTTTTACCAAGATTAAGATTGAAGCTATCAATTAAATCTTGCCATATATTTTCAATTAATTGATATCTCCTTGTTGTGCTGTATACTACATTAAAGCCATATTGTTTATAACTAATATTAAAGGTTATTCGGTCAACAAAGAGATTATTGCTTAATATAAATTTAATATTATTTTCATTTGTATAACCTAAACTTTTGAAATATTTTAAGAATTTTTTTTGAATTTTTAATTCAACTTGCTCAACACGTATCATATTAATATGGGTTTGTTATAACATTTATTCTAATCAAATCTATAGAATTTTGGTCAACCTCAGTGGCAACTTTGCTCATTTCTTTTATAGTAACAATTTGATTTTCTCTTATGATTGAACCAGATAGTTCAATATCTGCGCCTATTTTGAAATCTGCTTTTCTTTGATATTCAATGGCTATTTCTATTGAGTTTTGCATATTTTTTTGAGATGAACTAAAGGGTGTATTTACATACAGTTTTGCATCATGATAAATTACATCATCTAAAGAAATGATATTTCTTCCAGCTAAATTTCTCTCAGTTTTAAAGAATAAAAAGTCTGGTCTTGGATTTCTGCCTATTGGCGTCACTAAATGAGTTTGTTGTGTAAATATGGTATATCCTCTGTTATAGATATTTTCATAATATGCTTTCAAGTTTTGTGGGAGAATAGAATTTCTTATTCCAGATATACCATTAACAAATGCATTTTCGAGTATTTCCCCTAATTTTGTTTCAAATGCAATCCCAAGCTCACTACCTACAAGATTTGCACTTTGTCCAAAATAGGAACGAATTGTTTTACCGGTATAGTCATCTAAATCGAGCAAAACTTCGCTAAAATTTTTTGGTAGGGCAATATGACCTTCACCCGTTACTTTGATTGCTCTGGCTAAACCCAAGCGATAGTACCAGACATCATGCATTTTCTCAAAATCAACCAGCAAGTCAAGATTATTAGCGATTTCGCTTGATAAATCCGGGTATTTAATTAGAGCTGATTCAAGTTTAGTTAATAAATCATCTGACCAGTTAAATGATTTTAAATGGTCGAAAATTTTTAAAGAATTTTTTGGGACAACCCTCCATCCAAATGCATTCGCATCAATAACAAGTTCTATACTTCCACGTTCCAGTCTGGTTGATCCGGAAATAGCATACGAAACTTCATCGTCCAACCTTAATGCTACCGTTCCTGATTTTATTCCCCAGTTACCCATCAATTTCAGGTAGGATACTTCACCCTGAAAGGCAAACTGAGCTATACCGATTTCGTTGTTTGCGGTGATGATATATGCTGCAATGGTATTTCTTACATTAACAGTCGCCGCGTTTGCCAAATAAGTAATAGATTCCCTGAAATTGACCTCTGATAGCTTATAGATGAGATTGCTGTTAAGAAGATTGGTCGCTGTCAAATTTTTCAATTTTGACAGCATGGATACCGTTTGGGTAAGAGTCTTTATAAATTGTTTCTGAATCTGAGGGGTAAGTGTTTTGAAGTTCTTCAAAAGCGCTTCTGTCTTTAATGTTATTGATTTGACAGACGTCCTTGAAGCCACTTCAACTAAGGCTACCCCACCTACTATTAGTCCGGAAGCAGTATACAGGGTTTCCCAGTCTCTGAGGAAAGATTCCCCGCCTTCTAACCGTGATATTTCATCGGATGATATCGTAATGACAATGTCTGCTGCCGATATTCCGGCTAAAGCTACATCCAAAACCGGTAAGAGCCCGGATGAAGAACCTGCAGATGCAACACTTAGCACTATGATTGCCCCATCAACTAATATACGTGCGAATTTTGTGGCATCCTGTATGTCTTTTTGCCGGATGAGCCAGGCGCCATAAAATGCCGGTGCATAAAATTCAGCGCCTTCTTTGGGTGTGATATCTTTTCCAATCGCAATGCAGTTATCTTTAGGAAACACAAAGCGCATCATGGTAAAGGGATCATACTCGGCAGATTCGAAAAGGGACGTACCATCCCAGAAACCCTTTAATATGATTTTATCCCGTGATACCGTAGCGTTGTATTCGCCCTTATAATCCAGACCATTGAGGTTCTCTCTAGTATTATAGAAGTAAAAACAGGTACTGTTTCTAACTTCATTTGAAAATGAAGTATGGAAGGATTGACAATCTATATTATCGTGGTTACTGTATGAAGTTACAATTGTTGAAATATTTTGAACATATTCGGCAAAGTCACTAAAATTCATTTGATCCCATAGTCTGTAAAACAGTGCATATCGGTCATTTTTCAAAAGATCGTAAAGGAATGAAGACTGTCCATTACGAACCGTAGTCATGATTAATCTATTGATAAATTTTTGACAGTCACCATTGACTTTTCCATTCGCCAACTGTAAAAGAGCAATCCTGCGGGATTCCCATTCTATTTCATCATACAGGCAATCGCCGGCATCAGTAAGGTTTTTCTTGAACCAGGCGAGCATTTTTTCAGGTGTGTTCTGTTCCTGTATCTCCTTGTTAATAGCTATGACAAGCTTTTCATAATCTCTATATTTTTCAATATCCTTTTTCCACTGGTTGTAGTCTTCGAACAAACCGGTAAAGGATGAAGGGTCAAAAGCTTTTTGAAATTGCTGTTCGCTTGTTGCATTAACATTGTCCTGGCTGTGTTTCCGGTCAGATAATATATTAAGGTCATTGTCCAGATTCTGCCAAAAATCATTCAAACAATTTTCGTATATCGGCCGTTGAGATATTTGGTGCGCATGAGCAATGAATAATGGAGCGGTCCATTGGTCACCTTTGGTTAGTGTACTGTTCCTTTGTAAAAATTCAAGAGCGGTATTGCTTAATGGAGGTAAAATCGGGGCATGTATGGACGCTCCCTGCGGGACAACTATTGCTTGACCACTGGAGCTAATCTGGTCCAGCAGTGATGCCACGTTTTTATTAACAATCCCCTGACCCTGGTAAGACGAAAGGGCAAATGCCGCTTTAATTTCGTTGCTGTTCGGATTCAGTGCCGCTTTGATTAATTTGTAACCGGTTTGTCCATTTTCATAAAATGGGTATGCAATCAAACCGTAACCTCCTGTCTCAGTAAGTTTTTTGGTAAAACGGTCAGCATAGGCAGAGTCTTTTTCATTGAAATACCCATAAAAGTGAATATCTGTACCCCGAAAGGTATATTGCTCATTTCCTGCTGAGAATTTCAACAAGCTTCCAATGGGGGTCAGATATTTTATTCCACCTGACTCGCTGCTGACTTCATCCGATGTACTGAAAATAACAGATGATACATCAGCAGGAAGTGTTATTGGCAAGAGTGCCGGCGTAAAAAATGTGATGGTTTTGTCTGGATTTCGGTAGTTGTCAGGTATATCTTTCAGATAAACCACCATATATTTCCCCTCTTCCGCATCCTCCCTTCCTGCAAACAGCATCGTTTCCGGGTCATGCACCAAATCCCACTGGTGCTTGTACAGGATGGTTTTATTGCCCGTGGTGTAGTCCATCAGGTTATCTGTAGTGCCCTGTCCGGCCACATA
>JAISDJ010000138.1 GCA_031264865.1 Tannerellaceae bacterium
AATAACTAATTATTGTGATTCTACATCAAAGGGACTTTGATGACTTCCG
The DNA here is from genome assembly GCA_031264865.1 of Tannerellaceae bacterium. GTDB lineage: Bacteria > Bacteroidota > Bacteroidia > Bacteroidales > Tannerellaceae > DFXE01. The sequence continues at coordinate 50 of JAISDJ010000138.1, forward strand.
GAGACTTTGGAGAATGATCTTATAGATTTGATGCGGTTACCTTCTATAACAATAAAAGGATAAAAAATAAAGAATTATTTCTCTATTCCTAAATAAAGTATGTACCTTTGCTCTCATATTTCATTTACATTAACATATAACTAAATATTAATTTATTACCGGCATGAACATTACACACATTGAACATCTTGGTATTGCTGTTAAGAGCATTGAAGCATGTTTACCTTACTACGAAGGCGTATTGGGATTGAAATGTTACAACATCGAAGTTGTAGAAGACCAAAAGGTAAAAACAGCTTTTTTTAAAGTTGGCCAAACTAAAATCGAATTGCTTGAACCGACAAGCGAAGACAGTACGATTGCTAAGTTTATTGAAAAAAAGGGAGAAGGCATTCATCACATTGCATTTGCCGTACCATCTGTACAAGAAGCATTAGACGAAGTTGCTTCTAAAGGAGTACAACTAATTGACAAAGCTCCACGCGGTGGCGCAGAAGGTCTTAATATTGCTTTTTTGCATCCGAAATCAACCTGTAGTGTATTGACAGAGCTCTGCATGGAAGGTGAAAAATAAAAACAGTTCATTTCTAACAACAAATCAAAATAACAATGAGTAACCAGCTTGAAAAAGTAAAAGAGCTTATCGCCCTTCGTGAAAAAGCACGTCTTGGTGGTGGAGAAAAAAGAATCGAATCTCAACACAACAAAGGCAAATATACGGCTCGCGAACGTATTTCTATGTTGCTTGACGAAGGCAGTTTCGAAGAGTTCGATATGTTTGTGCAACATCGTAGTACCAACTTTGGTATTGAAAAGACTAAATTCTTGGGAGACGGAGTAGTAACCGGATATGGAACGATCGAGGGCCGCCTTGTTTATATCTATGCACAAGATTTCACCGTCTTCGGCGGTGCATTATCCGAAACCCTTGCCATGAAAATATGCAAAGTAATGGATCAGGCAATGAAAATGGGCGCACCGGTAATCGGTTTAAATGACTCTGGTGGCGCTCGTATTCAGGAGGGAGTCAATGCACTTGCAGGTTATGCAGACATTTTCCAATGTAATATTTTAGCATCAGGTGTTGTGCCACAGATATCCGGTATTTTCGGGCCTTGTGCCGGTGGAGCAGTCTATTCTCCTGCTTTAACCGATTTCAATATAATGACACGTGGAACCAGCTATATGTTCCTTACCGGGCCGAAGGTTGTAAAAACGGTAACCGGTGAAGATGTCACTCAGGAAGAGTTAGGTGGTGCAAGTATACATACAACCAAATCGGGTGTGGCTCACTTTGCTGTTGACACAGAAGAAGAAGGAATCCAACTTATTCGTAAATTGTTAAGCTTCCTTCCGCAAAATAATCTGGAAGAAACGCCATTGATTGCCTGCAAAGATCCGATAGATCGCTTGGATGACAATCTAAATGATATAATACCGGACAATGCAAGCCAGTCATATGATATGTATGAAGTAATCGGTACCATTGTTGATAATAACGAATTTCTGGAAGTACATGCCGATTATGCAAAAAATATTATCGTAGGTTTTGCCCGTTTCAACGGACAATCTGTTGGTATCGTAGCTAATCAGCCTAAAATTATGGCAGGATGCCTTGACAGCAATGCATCACGCAAAGCCGGACGTTTTGTCAGATTCTGCGATGCTTTCAATATTCCATTGGTAACATTGGTTGATGTACCGGGATTCCTTCCGGGAACAGGACAAGAATATAATGGTGTAATCTTACATGGAGCCAAATTACTTTATGCTTACGGCGAAGCTACGGTTCCTAAAGTAACGGTTACATTACGTAAATCATACGGTGGCGCTTACTGTGTGATGAGTTCCAAACACCTTCGTGGCGATATGAACTACGCATGGCCAACAGCCGAAATCGCCGTAATGGGCCCGAGTGGAGCCGTTGAAGTTATCTTTGCAAAAGAAGTGGCTGCTTCGGATGATCCTGCAAAAGTAACGGCAGAAAAAGAAGAAGAATACAAAAAGGCATTTGCAAACCCGTATAACGCTGCTCAGTATGGTTATATCGATGATGTAATCGAACCACGTAATACTCGTTTCCGCATTATCCGTGCTTTACAGCAGTTGCAAACTAAAAAGCTGGCAAATCCTGCGAAAAAACATGATAACCTGCCTCTCTAATTCTTAAAACGAGAAAAAATATGATAAAAAAGAAAATAGGGGTACTACTGTTGTTTATGTTGCTTTGTTCGATAGGAGCACAGGCTCAACTTGTAACCTCCATGCGAATAAACGAAGTTCTGGTAATTAATGAAGACAACTTTGTAGACGATTATGGCAAGCGAAACGGATTGTTTGAATTATACAATCCATCCGCAGGTACGGTTAACATTGGGGGATGTTTTCTTACCAACGATAAGAATAATCCGAAAAAATATCCCATCCCCAAAGGTGATGTGCTAACCAAAATAAGACCTGGACAACATGCTTTATTCTGGGCAGACGGGATTGCTTCGCGCGGTACATTCCATTTGAATTTCGTGTTAGACCCAACTCAGGAAAACTATATTGCCTTTTACGATTCAGACGGTAGAACATTGGTTGATGAAATAACAATACCAGCCGGACAAAATGCAGATATCAGCTATGGCCGTAAAATCGACGGACAGGAAGAATGGGTTTATTTCAAAAAAGTAACCCCCAGCGCAAACAATCTAACGTTGGATACAAATGAAAAGCTGGACAATTTTAAGCTGAATGATCCAATTGGTATTGGGATGACGCTAACAGCGATGGCTGTCGTTTTCCTCGGACTGATTCTCTTATACCTATGCTTTAAAGGTGTTGGAAATGCGGCCATATCTATCAGCAAACGCAGAGCTGAAAAAGCTTCGGGAGAAACCAGTAAAAAAACCGGTGATGTATCAGGTGAAATATTGGCTGCTATTAGTACTGCTTTATATGAATTAGACGAAGACGTACATGATATTGAAAATACAGTCCTTACCATACAAAAAGTAAAACGAAACTATTCTCCGTGGAGTTCTAAAATTTATGGTTTACGTGAAATTCCAAGAAAGTAATTATCTAAAAACAAACAAAGAATGAAAAGTTTTAAATATACAATCAACGGTAATGTATATAAGGTGCATATTAATTCAGTAGTGGAAGATATTGCTGAAGTGGAAGTAAATGGAACACCTTTTAAAGTGAAGATGGAAAAGCCTACCAAGAAACAAGTTGTTACCATTAAAAGAGCGGCACAGGCTCCTACCACGGCAACCGGAGAACCGGTGGTTTCACGTCCGGTGGCTTCAACGTCACAAGGAGCTGTCAGATCACCTCTGCCCGGTATTATACTGGAAGTAAAATGCAAAATAGGGGATACGGTAAAGAGAGGACAAACAATTATCATCCTCGAAGCCATGAAAATGGAAAACAATATCCATGCCGACAGAGATGGAGTGATTAAAGAAATAAAAGTAAACAAAGGCGACTCTGTATTAGAAAATGCAGAACTCGTAGTAATCGGATAAGAATATGCAAGAAAGTTTTTTATCATTCCTTGGTGAGAACCTTCAACTGTTCCTTACCTATACAGGGGTATATAACGTAACTTCCGGCCATTTGGTAATGATCGCGGTAGGACTGTTATTTATATTCCTTGCGATCAGATATGAATTCGAACCGATGCTTCTTATCCCTATTGGCTTTGGTATCTTAGTGGGTAATATTCCTTTTAAAGATGCCGGCCTGCAAATAGGTATTTACGAAGAGGGTTCCGTACTGAACATCCTCTACCAGGGTGTAACACAAGGGTGGTATCCGCCATTGATATTCCTGGGGATTGGAGCTATGACCGACTTTTCAGCTTTGATATCCAATCCTAAACTCATGCTAATTGGTGCTGCTGCCCAGTTCGGTATTTTCGGAGCTTACATTATTGCCCTGCAAATGGGATTTGAACCCAATCAGGCTGGTGCTATCGGTATTATCGGAGGTGCAGATGGTCCAACGGCTATATTCCTTTCGTCTAAGCTGGCACCTAATCTAATGGGAGCTATTGCGGTATCAGCCTACTCGTATATGGCGCTCGTACCCATTATACAACCTCCTTTCATGCGATTGCTTACCACAAAAAAGGAATGTGTTATCCGTATGAAACCACCGAGAGTTGTGTCGTCTACCGAGAAGATTATCTTCCCTGTTGTTGGTTTGTTGCTCACCTGTTTCCTTGTACCTTCCGGATTGCCTCTTTTGGGTATGTTATTCTTCGGAAACTTACTGAAAGAAAGTGGTGTAACCCGTCGTTTGGCAGAAACTGCCCGTGGCCCGCTGATTGATACGATCACTATTTTATTGGGAATCACCGTAGGAGCCTCTACACAAGCAACTCAGTTCCTTACATTGAACTCTCTTAAGATATTCGGTTTGGGAGCTTTATCTTTCGTAATTGCTACCTGTGCCGGTGTTTTATTTGTGAAATTCTTTAATTTATTCCTGAAAGAAGGGAATAAGATTAATCCGCTTATCGGTAATGCCGGTGTATCAGCCGTTCCCGACTCTGCCCGTATTTCACAGATTGTAGGTTTGGAATATGATCCGACCAACTATTTGTTGATGCATGCTATGGGCCCGAATGTAGCCGGTGTAATCGGTTCGGCTGTAGCTGCCGGTGTCTTATTAGGATTCCTGGGATAATAAAAAGTCATTAACTAACATAAAAAAAGCGGACGTTTTCCGAAACGCCCGCTTTTTTATATGTGGAATAAGCAGGATTGCTTAAGCAGAGCACAGCAGATGTAAATATGGCTAATTCGTAAATATTCACTAAATTTTCCGGTGAGAAATAACAAAATTATATACCGTGCAGCGAAAATGGGATCAAAATCATCTAAATGTCAGATGCCTGAAACTTTAATTTGAAAATAAATATTAATTGAATTTTATGAAAAGAATTGCTTTAGTTACGATTTTAATAATCTCCTCAATAACCGTTTTCACGGGATGCGAAAAAGATGATCTACCCGTGCCGAGGATCGAGGGGCTGACACTCGAAAACTTTCCCGTTATGGACGGCTCCACATCCACCGATCCGCTGATAAGGATGATCGCAACCAGGTTGCTCGGATATAATTGCAAATGGAAACAAGCCCAGGGAATGGTAACATGGGAGTTATCGACAGCTCTGCCGAAAACGTTTGTCGAACAGCGTTTGAAATGTTCGCAGACACACGGCGCGTTCGTCAATCTCATTGACGGAGGTGCAGATATAATCTTCTCGGCGCGTACAATGTC
>JAISDJ010000245.1 GCA_031264865.1 Tannerellaceae bacterium
GCATAATTGACATGCCCGCGCCCCATACTACCCGTACCGATAATACCTTTAGTTAATTGATCACTTGGGGCAAGATACCCATTCCCCAATACATGCCGCGGCACAATAGTCAATGCCGCTATTCCTCCGAGAGCTTTTAAAAACCCTCTCCTGTTTGTTCTCATGGCAGATATTTATGTTAGACTTAATGATAATTCTCACAATGAGTCGTAAAAGTATTAAATATATTTCAAATACCCCAGCGCATTGGTTAAAATAAAGAAGGAGCCGAACGAATAACGACTCCTTCTGATAATTATTAATAACCCGGGTTTTGTTCCAATTTTGGATTAAGGGATATTTCACTGTCCGGTATCGGCAATAAATTATCCTTTTCCGGATTATATCCGTTCGGGAATTTTGTTTGAACCAGTTCGCCTAAGCCACCTATAACATCGCACGGATAAAACTCAGTTCCTGCATTCCACCGCTTGATATCGTCCCAGAACTGGCCTTCCAAAGCCAATTCAACACGGCGTTCGTGGCGTAGTTTCTTACGCGCTTCGGCCTGGCTCAATCCTTTAGAAACAGGAGGTAGCTTGACGTCTTCGCGTTCTGTGCGGATACGGTTAATAAGATCAATAGCTTCATCGATATTGCCATTGGTTTCAATCATAGCTTCCGCGCGACAGAGTAATACATCGCCGTAACGAAGAATCATGAAGTCCAACGGAGATTGATTGGCAACCACCTGCATCGTTTCCATGGTATATTTACGAATGCCGAATCCTACCCGTTGCCCCGTATGATTTCGTATTTCATCAGGATAAAGTTGTCCTTGGAAAGAAGCTCCCGGGCGGAGAATCGTAAAGTCTAAGCGGGGATCCCGATTATTATACGGATGGTCAGGATCGACAGGTGAACCATCGAGTGTTTCATATTGATCAACCAATAGTTGTGTCGGAGCTACAGAGTTGGAGCCATCAATTCCGTATTTCAGGTTCTGGGGCTGCCAGTAACGGTCGAAAACACTTCCTTGTGTGAAGGCCCCGTCCATAAAACACAGAGGAAATAACGTTTCATTATTCCCTTCGTTTTCATATTGGAATAAGCCATAATAGGAAGGGAATAGTTTATATTTATCTAACGCATCTATCTTGTCGCAATACTCCAATACCTTGTCCCATTGTGATGTAAATAAATAGACTTTCATTTTCATACCATAGGCAGCGCCCAATGTAGCATGTCCGTTCAGAGAAGCTTCCTTTGGCAAACGTTTGATCGCTTCATCGAAATCCGCATGAACCTGCGCCCATGTTTCTTCTTTTCCGGCACGTGAAACGTTACGTCCTTCTTCGGAAGTAATCGTTTTTGTTATGATAGGAACACCACCATACGAGCGGGCTAAAAGATCATAAAACAAGGCTCGCAAAAAATAAACTTCGCCGATCATAACTTCTTTTTGAGCCGGATCCATCGTAGGGACATTATCTATATTTTCCAAGAAATAATTCGCCCTGTATATTCCATTATAACAATATTTCCAACGGTCGGATACAATAGCCCCCGAACCGGAAAAAATAGAGCCGTCGCCTACCTGCATTTGTTGTCCTTCCCAGTGCGCCCATTGATAGGCGTTGGGCGTACAGGCGTCATAGCCTCCCCCATATCCATATACATAATTGTTTCGTAATACATTATATACTCCGTTTAATGCTAAATCAGCATCCGCGGCAGTAGTCCAGAAAGTTTCACTGGTAATTTTATCATCAGGAAGAATCGTATCGAGGTAATCTTCACACGAACTGCATAAAAGCAGTACTATCAAAGGAAATATAATCTTTTTCATCTTCTTAAATTCTTAGGATTGGACATTTTTCAGAAAGTAACATTCAAACCAAATGTAAATATCCGGGAAGTCGGATAATGGTTATACCCGTCGGAAAAAGGATCTCTTTCAGGGTTGAATCCTTCATATTTACTGCTTACCAAAGTAAACAGGTCGGTGGCATTGGCGTAAATATACAGTCTTTGCAGGAACATTTTTTGTGTGATTTCCTTAGGTAAGGCATATCCAATCTGAATGTTTTTCAACTTAAGCCATGACATATTACATGCCCAGAAGGACGATTGCTGGCGGTTCCATGTATCGTTTACCTTGATTTGCGGCAGTTCGTTCGAATGGTTGTCCGGTGTCCAGGCGTCATGCCATCTTTTGGTAATAGTTCCGCCGGAGATACCTAAAGGTTCAGTCCATGCATTCTGAAAATAACCATTTAAGCCGGCCATACCTGTGAACTGGAGATTAAGGTTGAAATTTTTCCAACTTAATTCAGCATTCAGTCCATAGGTAAATTTAGGAATTGTATTGCCGATTTCCTGCTTGTCCTGATAATCCAGTTTTCCGTCTCCATTTACATCTTTATACTTTATGTCTCCGGCTACCGGCAGGTATCCATTGCTGTGCATATGTTGTCTGGCCTCTTCATTTGTCTGATAAATTCCATCAAAAATAAAACCATACAATGTTTTATATGAATATCCTTCTCTGATCAGATAGAGTTGGTCGGGAGCCTTACCTCCTCTGAATTTGGTGACTTCGTTATCAATATAGGTAATATTTCCACCTATCCGATACGAAAAGTCGGTACTGGGGATTCTGTCGTTCCAGCTTATATTGAATTCGAACCCATTGTTTTTCATTTCACCTACATTTTCAAAAGGAGCAGTCATATTACCCAAAACGGAAGGAATAGGGAGCTGAACGATGATGTCAGTCGTTTTGCGTACAAAGTAATCAGCCTCAATATTCAACCTGTTTTTCAGAAAGCCTAAATCGACACCGACATCTGTAGTTGTAGTTGTTTCCCACGTGATCTGAGGATCCACCAGGCTGGTGACAGCCGCACCGGGAGCCAACGTATTATTAAAATTGTAGCTGGTGGCGTAATCTTGTGTCAGCACGGTCAGATAAGGAAAGTAATCGCTGTTAGAGTCACTTCCTATATTTTGATTACCCAGTTTCCCCCAAGAGGCACGTATCTTTAGATTATCGAATACTTCCAGATTTTTAATGAAGTGTTCTTCCCCTAAACGCCACCCGGCGGAGAAAGAAGGGAAATATCCCCAACGGTTGCCCTTCGCAAACCGGGAAGAAGCATCGGCACGCAGGTTCACTTCTACCAGGTATTTACCCATCAATGCATAGTTGACCCTACCGAAATAAGATAACATACGCCATTGGAATTTGTTACCGTTTGCTGTTGGGCTCATGGTTCCCGAACTAACCTGGTGCAGGTCTTCTTTCGACGGATCGGTTTTTTGTGCAGTAGTTGTCCGTTTCGTTAATGCCTCTTGCTGGAAACCTAATACGGCGGAAATATCATGTATTTCAGCAAATACGCGGTTGAAATTCATATTTGTATAAAATGTGGAATAATATTCGTCGGTTATCTCGCGTATAACATTTAAGGTAGAAGGATAGTCCAACGGTTTTGTTTGATTGCTTCCATTCAGGTCGGTGTAACAAAAAGCTGTCTGGTTATAGCGGTCATTATTATTTGTATTATATTGTCCGCTATATTGCGCCGTTAAACTGAGTCCTTTCATGAAATCGATGGTAGCATATACATTGCCTTTCATGAAATTGTTGATACGTTGGCGCTCACCGTTATATAAGTCGGGGAACGGATTACGGGTATCTACAATCGGTTGTCCGGCTTTTTCTCCCGACATATACAATGCTTGTGTACCTCCATAGGTTTTACCATCCTGCAGGTAAGGTGTAGAGAATGGATGTCCGTTTGCCATCATGTAAATAACACGTTCGATGCCTTGGTATGCATCTGTCGTAGTCTTGCGCATGAGGCGGGCTCTTCCTCCTAATTTTAACCAATCATTGACTTTTGTTTCATTATTCAAGGTAAGGCTATACCGTTCGGAACCGGAATTTTTAATAATTCCATCATCTTTCAGGTAAGATAACGAAACATAATTGGTTGATTTTTTCCCGCCGGCAGTAGCTGAGATATTATGCTGTGTAGTGAGGGCTGTACGGAGTACTTCGTCGAAATAGTTTGTACTTGGGTATCTGTAAGGATCGTTTCCCGTTTCAAATGCTTGTATAACATCGTCCGGAAAGAGCGGGTCGCTACCGCTATTTATGAAAGCGCTGTTCCACAAACGCATATATTCCGAACTATTGGTAATCAAGTCATATTTCTTCGATATATTCTTAACTCCCACATATCCGTTGTAATTGATAGATACTCTATCAACTTCTCCCCGCTTCGTTTCGATCAGAATCACGCCATTGGCGGCACGCGAACCGTAGATCGCAGCAGAAGCGGCATCTTTCAACACGGTTATGGAAGCGATATCGTTCGGATTTAATTCCGCCAGCCGCCCCTCTATACCGTCGATAAGGATTAACGGATCGGTGTTATTTAATGTTCCGTATCCTCTTACCCGTATGGTTGCACCGTCGGAACCGGGTTCGCCGGAGTTCTGGCTTACCCAAAGTCCGGTCATTTTTCCCGAAAGGGCTTGTGACGGATTTGTAATCGGGCGGTTTTCCAATTCCTGGTCATACCTTACGGTTGAAACAGACCCTGTCAGGTTTGCTTTCTTTTGCGTACCATATCCTACGACTACCACTTCATCCAGTGCTTGTGTATCATCTAATAAAACAATATTAAACGATGTTTTCCCTTCTACATTTACCTGTTGTTCTATATATCCGATATAAGATACAACCAATATACTTGTTGGCGGAACATCGGTAAGCGTAAATTCACCATTTATATCGGTTATTGTGCCATTTGTAGTTCCTCTGACAACCACATTGGCTCCTATCACCGGTTCATCGGATGAATCGACAACTTTTCCCTTAATGGAACGTTGCTGATGAATTACGGGAGCAGGTTGCCCGTTTTTTTTCTGTATCGGTTCTGTCTTATTATCTTTCAGAAAGATACGATTGTTTTGCACTCTAAAAGAAATATCCGTGTTTTTAAAGACTACATCCAAAACGTTCTCAATAGGCTCATTTTTAACATAGATATGTACATCGTTTATTTCTCTGTTCAGGATAGCAGCATCATATGAAAATTCATATCCGGTTTGTACACTAATACTGTTTATTACATTTGCAACAGTCGTTTTTTCAAGAGATAATTCAATATTAATATACTGCGAATATGTATTGTTAGCTACTATTATAGGAAAAACAAAGAACAAAAGCGCTAACGTAATTTTTATTGTTCTTTTAAAACTATATCCGGGTAATAATGATTGAATGCCGGACGCATTACGGTGTTTAGTCATAACAAAATATTTAAGTTTGTAAATAAAATTTATCGCCTCAATTGGCAAGTTACAGATACAAATAAACATTTCTTTTAATTCTTCATAAGCAATAGATTTTAATGTTATTCACTAATAAAAACTTCATTCCTCTCAATACGATATCGGATAGGTGCCAGGTATTTCAGAATATCCAATACCTCTTCTAATGATTCATCTTTATTGATTACACAGCGATACCTCCTTTCTGCTAATTCTTTCGACTCCAAATTGATATTTACATTAAATTTTACAGACAGTTTATTGACAATTTCTCTTAACGTTGCATTTTCAAGTATGAATTGGGCTAAATGCCATGCTGTACGTACGTTTGTATCGATATTTTCAATAGTATATTCTTTGTTTATGGAGTTATAGGTTACTTTCTCGCCTGGCGACATTTGATAAACGGCGTTATTGTTTTTGTCGAACAACGTAACTTTTCCGGAAGCGAGAGTGGTTTCCACATCTTTAGTCTTTCCTGTTGTCTTTACGTTGAATGATGTTCCCAATACTTTGATTGTTAGTTGATCTGTAGATACAAGGAACGAACCCGACGGTCTTTTACGTATTTCGAAATACGCTTCTCCGTCGAGTATAACCCGGCGCTTTTCTACAGAGAAGGAAGTCGGAACCTTTAGTGTGGAGGAACAATTCAGCCAAACGTTTGAACCATCGTCAAGTGGAATTTTCCGTACACTTTCTCCGGCATTTACTTTGTAAACGATATATGTTTCCTCTTTTTTAATTGAATTCTTGCCAAAAAACGCTATAGATATGACAAAAAGTACAACGGCGGCATACTTAAGAACAGTCTGTATCAAACGTCTGCGCGATATTGTTGTAAGCCGTTTGTTAAATTGGGAAAATGCCTTGTCTATATTTTCGGGTGTATGGTAGTGATCGAATTTCCGTCTGATTCTTAATCGGACTAATTCATTGAAAATATCTTCATTCTCCCCGCTTTCCTTCCGCCAGGCCATTAAAGCCTCCAATTCCTGCTGAGATAAATCCCCGATAATATAGCTGGCTAATAATCGATAATCAAAATCCATTTCTCTACTTTTATACAGACAAAACGTATGACAGATAAAAACTACGGAGAAGAAACTTGTTTTTTGTTGTTTTATATTTTACGCAAGGTTATTTTGTGCATCATTATCAACCGGCTTTACAAGTTAATAAACTATTTTGGAGAAAAGTAACAATAAGAAGAAGTCGTTTTTTGACATATGGGATTTCAGATATTTTACGGTTAAATAAATGTGGCTCTCGACAGTCCGTTGAGGCATGCCTAATGTTTCGGCAATCTCTTTTGCTTTCATTCCCTTGAAATAAGTCATAATGAAAACCTCTCTGCGTTCGGGAGGTATTTCATTGAGGAGGCAACGCAGGCGTTCATAAAAATCCTTAGCATACAATGATCTGATGGTTTTACAATCATCGTCCAACAATAAACGGTACTCTTCAATATACTCGTTAAAAGCCTGCTGATTATACTTTTTGATATTGTGAGTTTTTCTGAAATAATCTAAACAGCGGGTGTAGGCGGCTTGGAATAAATAAGAATGAAACCCTTCTTCTATAGACAATCTCTTTTGGTTTTCCCATACATATAGGAATACATCCTGGGTAATGTCTTCGGCTACACTCTCTTCAACGATAGATGAAACATATGCTATTACTCGGGGATAATAGTAATGGAATAGTTCAATAAAAGATTCCCGGGAGTCTTTTTTCTGTTCTAACGATGTATTATTTTCAGATACAACATTCACGGGTAGCAGACTTTTTGATAGACTTTTTCGGAACAATAAAATACAAACTTACGAAAAATTATACGATGTGATTGGCATTCTATGAAAATATTAATTACCGCTTAACCAGAAACGATGTATTGAGGCGCAGGTAAGCGCCTACGGAGAAACTGGTGGAGGCTTTTTTACTGAAGCTGCCTTCGGGGGTATGGGCTGTTGTGGGCAAATGTTGGAATATATCGAGATCGATGCCGAATGAACTGCCCTTGCCGAAACTTCTGGAATACTCGATGCCGAGTGTGAGCATTTGAGGATTTTTGAATGTAAGGCCGTCTTTAGATGTAGAGGCCGTTCCATAAAAGGGATTGCCTAACATGGAAATAAAGTTGTTGCCTCGCCAGTAGGCGGCGTCTATGCTGAAATCGCCTATGTTGGCCGACGTGCGGGCGTATGTTCCCGTGCCGCTATCGAACGGCCATAAGTGGCCGGCCTGCTGGTAATAACCCGTTACGTCTGCTTCTATCATTATATTTTTCAGTTTGCCGCTGTTTATATTCCAGATGGCGCCGATTCCCACGGCTCCGTTCATCAGTGTTTGCACGGAGTTCGTCA
>JAISDJ010000287.1 GCA_031264865.1 Tannerellaceae bacterium
GATGTAGAGTTTGCAAACGATTGTATGGGCGAAGAAGCGGTTACTAAATCGGCTGCGCTGAAACCCGGTCAGGCTTTGCTTTTGGAAAATCTTCGTTTCTACGCCGAAGAAGAAGGAAAACCAAGAGGATTGGCCGAAGATGCTACCGACGAAGAAAAGGCCAAAGCAAAGAAAGCGATTAAAGAAAGCCAGAAAGTATTTACAAAGCAATTAGCTTCTTATGCCGATTGTTATGTAAACGACGCCTTTGGTACGGCTCATCGTGCGCATGCTTCTACAGCCTTAATCGCCGAATATTTTGATGCCGACAATAAAATGTTCGGTTATCTTATGGAAAAAGAAGTAAATGCGGTTGAGAAGGTTTTAAACGACATCAATCGTCCGTTTACCGCTATTATGGGAGGTTCTAAAGTTTCGTCCAAGATTGAAATTATTGAAAACCTGCTCAATAAGGTAGACAACCTGATTATTGCCGGAGGTATGACCTATACATTTACCAAAGCGGAAGGAGGCAAGATTGGTAATTCAATTGTTGAAAACGACAAATTGGATTTAGCGCTTGAGTTAATCAAAAAAGCAAAGGAAAAAGGCGTTAACCTTGTATTGGCCGTTGACGCTAAAATTGCCGATAGTTTCAGCAACGATGCGAAGACCGCCTTCTGTAAAGTGGATGAAATACCGGATGGTTGGGAAGGATTAGATATTGGCCCGGAAACAGAAAAGATATTTGCAGAGACGATTAAGAAATCAAAAACGATTCTTTGGAACGGCCCGACCGGTGTATTTGAATTTGATAACTTCACACATGGAACAAGAGCTGTGGGCGAAGCGATCGTAGAAGCAACGAAAAACGGCGCTTTCTCATTAGTAGGCGGAGGCGATTCGGTGGCGGCTGTCAATAAATTTGGCCTGGCCGGCGGCGTATCATACGTTTCAACCGGCGGCGGCGCTTTATTGGAAGCTATTGAAGGGAAAACGCTTCCAGGCATTGCAGCTATCAGAGGATATTAATCAATCCGAATTCAGGATTTAAAAAACAGCGGTAAATGGTCGGGGTTTAGTATATACCCGGCCATTTGCTTTAAAGTATCTTCTGCATCTAAGACCGCGCAAGGATAGCCGACAGCCGACAGCATGGAAGAATCTTGTGCTGTATTACCTATGGCTACTACATTCTTCAGGTTGATATGTTCTTTCCGGCAGATCGTTTCCAAACCACTTTTCTTCCCGGCTTTCTTAGCTGTTATTGCCAAAAAGACGCCTTGGTGATGCAGGTTATAGTCTTGGTTTTCCAACGTTTTCATTACTGTCCGGGTTTGTTCTGCCGACGGCATTTTCAATACATATTTATATATTATATGCTGGCCAGCTATATATTCCCGTACCTCGCATCCTTTCTTTTGAATATCCGGTATAGGTTTCAACGGGATATATACATCGTTGTCCTGATAATGTATATGTGCGCCATCAGCAAAGACACCTCCGGTAAATAAATGGAACAGATTCCCCAGCCGGCGTTTGGCCGGTAAAAGTGGTAAAGCGGTAGCTAAATAAAGCGGAACCGTTTCCGACAACAGTTCAACGGCTTCTTTACAGCTACCGGATATCCGGCCTGTTGAATCAGTTAGCGTGCCGTCAATATCAAAGAAAATGGCTTCAATTTTACGTTTTTCGGGGATACGAAACAGGATTCCTTTACCCATCATACGGCTTAACCGGGTATCCGGTAAGTTACTATACCCAATATAGCAATCACATCTTTCCCGGGGGCAAACCGGCTTTACGAAGGATTCCCTATCCGTTATATCCCCTATCTTTACCGGATTACGGGGGCATGGGTGAACGTTTCCTTTATGATTTACAAAAATCGTATCGCGCCCACCGGAACAACGACTTATATCAGCCTTTGCATTTTTATAATCAGATAAGAAAAAAGGGTCTATGGAAGTGAAAAAACTTATATCATCCGTATGCAATAAATCGCTTCCGCCTTGCAAAGCATTTATGAACAGATAAATCCGTTTATCGAGCTTTTGCCGTAAAACGGCTATTGTATCTTTATTCCTCCTACTCCCTACTACGCCGACACATAACTCGATTCCTGCATAATACAACTGATGAACCTTCTCTATAAACGTATCTATGCTTGTCATTTCGGGATGGAAACTTGCCCATAGCTTTATCTTTGCGATCGTGGCGTGATGCGCTTGTATCCGTTTGATAAATGATGACGGCTGGAAAGAAAGGTTTGTCTGGCAGGATATACCCTCCACATGCGACAACAAAGACAGGCGTATCATTGCCTCCTGATAATACGTATGGATCAAACCTTCGCCATAAGGGATCAGCATGATTCGCAGCGGATCGATCCATTGGGCGATGTTATCGTAAAAGAGGCTATGCGCCTGCTGGTCTCTTTCTTTATCCGTTTCGCCGATTTTTTTACCGAAAGAACAATAAGAGCATTGGTAATTACACGAGCGTAGGCTTCCTCTGAAATATATATTTCGGATACGGTTCATTCTAACAGGTAATCATCCATTTGTTTTCTTACGTTGGGGGAAATAAATAATTGGCCGATATCGTCAGAATAAGCCATCCCTTCGGCGGTTAATCGGATAAATCCTTCCTTGTCTTCTACCAGGTCTTTATCGATAAGAGGTTTAAAAGTTACAGGCGGGACTGGTTCTCCAAAGCGGCGCCAATAATCGGCTTTTTCTATTCCCCGGTAATACATCAGGTTTTTAATAAGGTATCGTCGTTGCTTTTCTTCTTCAGATAGCAGATAGCCGTTTGTTATTGTGGTGAAATCTGTTGTTTCTATATAAGCATCTATTATAGATTTAATTTGGGGCTGACCAACAGCATAGGACGTTGCATAATGGAGTTCGCCAATATAGCTGCGGGCGCCGCATCCACAGGATATCATGAGTTCGTCTCCGCAGGAATGTTCCGGGCCTGTGGCGTTGCTATCTTGTACGAACCGCCGCATGGAGGTTTGTTTGAAGCCTGCCTTTTGTAATTCGTTTCGTCCGGCAGTGTACATTTTGAAAAGGAGTTCGTTGTTTACTTTACCGGCTATTCGTACGCCGCTTCGTATGTAAAGGGGGTACAGAAACAGTTCCGTCGGCTGATACTGTAAGGCGCGTTGGATAGAAGAGAGGAACGATTCCTCCGTTTGTCCTTCTATGCCATATATCAAGTCTATATTAAACTGGGGGAAATCCATTTGCCGGATCGTGTCTAACGCCGTTTCTATCACAGATACGGGGGTACTTCTTTTAATGGAAAGTAATTCTTCCGTAAGAAAACTTTGTACGCCGATACTTAAACGTTCCACGTCTTTTTCTTTCAAGAAGCGTAGCACGTGCCTGTCTGTATAATCCGGTGATGTTTCTATGGAGGTAGATACTTCACCGGCTGAAACGCCGAA
The DNA here is from genome assembly GCA_031264865.1 of Tannerellaceae bacterium. Lineage (GTDB taxonomy): Bacteria > Bacteroidota > Bacteroidia > Bacteroidales > Tannerellaceae > DFXE01. Next base: position 3,434 of record JAISDJ010000287.1, read on the forward strand.
TAAGGCAGCTATTTCAAATAACTTATCCAATTGGGCGACGGATAACAGCAAAGGGGTGCCTCCTCCTATTGCAAAAGCGTCGAATGTTAGTTTCTCTGTTAAAGGAGACAACTGGCAGGCTTGTCTGTACATTGTATCCAGATAGGCGTCTATCTTCGATGTATTACAGCTTTGTAGTGAAAACAAGTTGCAAAAGCCGCATTTATAGCGGCAAAAGGGAATGTGAAAATAGAGACTTGCCCTCCGTCCTTTCACCTTATTTATATACGGCGATAGAGATACCGGAAGATTGAATGGGCGATAAGCAGTCTTATGCGGATAGCTATACATATAATGTATATAGTGGGGCGGCTGTTTATTCATATTCCTAATCTGAAATGTTTGTAAGGGACGGTGTAGACTACTTCATGCGAAACACAATGATTAAAGAAACCCTCTTCGCCATAACAGGTTCCATGATCTGAGAAAGCAATCACCAACGCATCGCCCCGTTTACGAAAGGCGTCGAACAAACGGGGCAATTGACTGTCTACATAGCGCAAAGCCGCTGCATGGGTATGGATACTGTCTTCTTTTTCCTTGTCTATATAGTAATAGTTCGGGTAATGAATGGCTGAAAAATTGATGTACATAAAGATACGTTTACCGGCGGGATAGGCTGATAGTTTCTCTATAGCAAAATCAATCTGCTGGGCTGCGCTCTCTTTCTCCGTACAACCGAAGGCGGGCTTCCAATAGCTCTTATTAAAATAACCGGGAAACACCCTGCCTATCTCATTTAACTTACTGAAGAAGCGAACGCCGCCGATACAAATGGTTTCATACCCCTCGCCAAACAAACTCTCTACAAATGTAGCTTTGGTAAACTCATAACTTCCCTCGGGAGCCACATTCCCTGTGCCTACCCGCTTGGGATAAAAAAGCCATTGACGTTCCTTGAACGCATGCGCATCCGCCGGCGAAGGGAAAAAACCGGCGAATATGGCGAAATGCGAGGGATAGGTAAAATTACCCGGCGCATGCCTCTTTTCCCATTTTCCCCCGTAGCAGTTGAGTACAGGCGTTCCACCGGAAGCCTCTTCCTGTACGGCTACATCATAGCGAAGCGTATCGAAACATACCATCAATATATCCTGCTTACCGATTACTTCATGCATATTTATATTCATACGGATTGGAGTAATTGTTGTTTGTAAATCGTATTTCCGGCATACAAATCCTGGTAAATATGGTCGCCCTGTCCGTTTACTTCGATGATGTAAGGGAGCTTTGTGTCTCTTTCTATCAAGACGTCGATTCCGGCATATTGCAACGCCGATAAATGGGTGGCCCGGATGCATAGTTCTTTTATTTCTTCCTTTAGGGAAGACGGCAAATAGAGACTGTCGTATAGACGGGCTTTATTATTGAGATGCAGGTTGGTGATAGCACCTTTGCTGCATCGAACCACCGTATACGCTATCTGCCCAAACTGGCAGACTACCCGTAAATCATACGTTTCCTTTTCGATGCCGTCCTTTAATATCCATTCTTCTACTAAGATGCCTGTCTTTGCGATTGTATTTATCAGGATGGCTATCTCCTGAGGATTGATTATCCGGTTGATCCGTTTGGTGTTATAAACGAATGTGTTGTTTCTTGCCAATGTAGTGTAAACAGCAAACTCGCCCCGCTTTCTATTGTATCGTAAAGCCATGATACCTCCGGCACCTGAACCAAAACGCGGCTTGATAAATACGTTCAAACAGTTTCCTTTTACTAATAAATCTACTAACGAATTAAAATCCGGCACAGACGAAGCAAGTAAAGGGGTTGTTCTCAGGCCTGCCAATTGTTCTTTGTTCTTCACCTTATCCAACGAGTGCAGGATGGCTTCCGGTTGGTTCAGGAAATGTACGGTTTCATCTTTCTTCAACTGCCCTATTCGCGTTAGCAGGCAACAATATTCCATGCATAGCTTATGCCAAGCTATCAAACCGGTTTCATGATATACGGGAGGGTCCAGCTTAATCAGAACATTCTTGTACGATGGTAGGTTCGTTTCTAATTCCTCATACGTAATAAAGCGGGCGTCTATACCTGCGTATTGGCCCGCTTTAATAAAATAAGTTGTTCTTCGGGATATTTCGTTACTTACAACCAATGCCTGCATTTACTCGGTAATCATTGGATATCCGCCGTATTCTTCATAATCATCGTCTATATCCTGTGCATCCGAGACGTCTGTTTTTACCGGTAGTTTGGATAGTTTTTTCTGCATTTCATCCGACAGGTAGTTATATCCCATGTCGATAAATTGCAGATGTTTGATCTTATCTATATTATCCAGTAATAACTGCCCTCCCTTATCGGTTAACACGCCTGCCGAAATATCCATCGTTTCTAATTGGGGTAGAATATCCGATTCGAGGAAAAAGGTTACGATTTCATCCTGTTCTGCTGCGTTAACAAGCCCCAAATACGTTAGTTTCGGGAATTTTTCTTTCGAGAATAACGGCTTAAAGGCTTCAATAGGGCCTTCAAATCCATAGTCGTCTACGCCAACGTAGAGGATGAGTTTCTCCAGATTTGGAAAATCGGATTTCAGTACATCTTCAAGGATACCGGCATTAAAGCCGCCGCTTATGATTTCGAGTGACTTCAGATCAGGGCGGGGCTTTTGTCCGATAGACAGTCCGTTTGTTCCCTTTATCTTCAGGTCCGTCAGATTGGGCATAATGTCGAGCAAAGGGGATAGATCGGCTTGATCAATCCACGAGATTTCAGATTCTTCCTGGTCTATATCGCCCCAAAAGAGTCCCTCTATGTGTGCAAACTTTTCTTTATTGGCTATCATACCATCTACCAAATCCTGGCAACCGTCCGATTCATAGCTCCAACAACCAATTGTCAACTGCTTTATATCCGACAGCTTCTTATCGTTAATGATCTTATTCAATAGGTCTTTTTGCGATTTTGATGCCTCATAGTCTTCATAAGATAATTTGTACTTCTTGGCTTCTACCTTCATCTCTTTGGCTACTTCTTCCTGTGTTTCCACGTAGCCTTTCTTTGTTTTTTCGGCAATTAGTTTATTGGCCTGCTTTTCGGCTTCTTCGGATGAAGAAAATGTTTTTTCCTGTGTTTGTCCATCTGTACCCAGTTTTCCGTAATTAACAGTAAAGCTGCTGCCATCCACCTCGATACTCCAAAACTTCTGTGATTTAAAATCCTGAAAAACAAATACTCGTTTCATACTGCTTCGTTTGTTATTAGAAATGTATAATCGGTTATTATTCAATACTTCACCAGGTCAGCCAACAAAGATAATCAAAAGATGATACAAACGATAAGGGTCTACAACAAAATTCCCCCATACAAGTACTTTTCTCATCTCTTCTTTCAGCTTTCAGTTCGCTTGTAAATACCTGTGTTTAAACGGCTATGACTGAAAGAAGCATCTTTCAGCTTCCTTTCAGCCTGAAAGTTGGCAAAAGGAAAAGTCAACCATTATGA
>JAISDJ010000358.1 GCA_031264865.1 Tannerellaceae bacterium
ACAACCGACTCGACATTCACCACACACCGGGGCTTTTTTGTCCTGATGATGACAGGGATGATTCTGAGTAATATGCGACAAGACTCTTTAAATCAGGCGGAACATGAAAATCCTACAGATAAATAAATATTTTTACCAAAAAGGGGGTGCAGAAACCGTATTTTTCAATACGATACATCTGTTGGAGCAATATGGGCACACGGTCATTCCTTTCAGTCTGAAAAACGACAAAAACGAACCGAGTGAATATGATTCCTATTTTGTTGATTACCCCGAACTTTCAGAATCAAACCAGTTAACGAAAATCCGAAATATATCATCCTTTATCTATAATCGTGAGGCTGCAAAGCAATTAGATAATTTAATCAAGAATGAAAAGCCGGACATCGCGCATATTCATTTAATGTTCAACAGCCTGTCCGTTTCCATTCTGCCGGTATTGAAGAAACACAATATCCCGGTCGTTATGAGCCTGCATGATCACCGGTTGATTTGTCCGGCTTATGTTTGCATCGATGGAAAAGGCAATCTTTGCCAACGCTGTCTGGCCGATGGCCATTATTGGCATTGCATTACGAATCGATGCTCTAAAGGGAATCTGTTTAACAGTATCATGTTAACATCAGACAGTTATTTCAGGAAATATTTCATTTCACCTGTTGACTTTGTCGACAAGTTTATATTTGTAGGCGAATATGCAAGAAACATGCATATAAAGGTTTCTCCTTCCTTTGAAAACAAGTCTGTCGTTCTCAATAATTTTACCACAATACCCATCCAGGCGCCTTCACAACAAAGAGGAAACTACCTGCTGTATTTTGGCCGGATATCCGAAGAAAAAGGAATACCGGTTTTGATAGAGGCAATGAAAGACATTCCCGGTGTGAAGTTAAAAATCGTAGGTTGCGGCCCTTTGTCAGACGATTTGAAAAAACACAGTTATCCTAATATAGAATTTGCAGGATATAAATCGGGGGATGAATTGCACGATTATATACGGCAAGCCCGTTTTATTGTTGTTCCTTCCATCTGTTATGAAAATAATACAATGGTAATTCCGGAGGGCTTTACATTAGGTACTCCGGCCATAGCCAGCAGGATTGGCGGTATTCCCGAATTTATTCAGGAAGGCGTAACCGGTTTCCTTTTTGAGCCCGGGTCTGTCGATCAACTAAAAGGAACTATTCAGAAAGCATTAAATCTTCAGGCCGGCGAATATACAGATATATGCAAATCGGGAAACCTCTTTGCGAAATCCAGCTTTGCACCGGAGATATATTATAACAAATTAATGTCGATATATAACGACGTTATAAACGAACGAAAACAAAGATGAAGATAGTGGTCTGTGGCACACGTGGATTTCCTGATATACAAGGTGGTATAGAAACCCATTGCGAGGAGTTATTTCCGAGGATTGCCAATTCGGAATTTGAAGTTATTGTGACAAGAAGAAGTCCTTATGTTGCAAAGAACGCTCCCCAAACCTACCAGCATGTAAAATTCAAAGATATAAATGTTCCTAAAATTACAGGCTTGGAAAGCGCTCTTCATACTTTTCTAAGTATTATTTATGCGTGGAGAATAAAAGCCGATATCGTTCATATTCATGGAGTAGGGCCGTCTATTGCTATTCCGGTGGCGAAGATTCTCGGGCTGAAAACAGTCGTTACGCATCATGGCCCCGACTATGAACGCAAGAAATGGGGAAGGATAGCCAAATGTATTATTAAAACCGGAGAGCGCTTTGCCGCGCGATATGCCGATGAGATCATCATTATCTCCTCTCTTATCGGAGATATTTTAAAAAATAAATACCATCGGACACATCATGTTCATTTGATTTATAATGGCGTTAATATACCGGAGCAAATCGTATCAACAGATTATCTGGATAGCCTGCCTGTTATTCCCAATAAATACCTTCTGGCTGTCGGCCGGTTTGTAGAGGAAAAAAACTTTGATTTTTTAATTGACGCCTATAAACAATCGGATATTCATACAAAATACCAATTAGCCATAGCCGGAGATTCTGATATTGAAACAACCTATTCCCTTAAACTGAAAGCAAAAGCGAAGGCAAACGGGGTTGTTCTGACAGGTATGATTAAAGGAAAGAAATTGGCAGAATTATATTCCAATGCCGCCTTATTTGTCTTACCGTCATCCCATGAAGGACTTCCTATAACATTACTCGAAGCGATGAGTTACAAACGGAAAGTAATAGCAAGTAATATTCCGGCTAATTTAACGGTAGGATTAGATAACGATTCTTATTTCGAGTTGGGCAATATACAGGATTTGAAAGATAAGATTGTAAAACAACTGCAAAATGATGAGACGGAGAAAACCTACGATTTATCAACCTATAATTGGGATACAATTGCATCAGAAACGATAACTGTATATAAAAATATCTATAGTTCTACTCTAACAGATTAAAGAAAGCGAAGAGACTCACACAAAAATTTATTTTTTTTCTGTTTTTCTGCAACCTTTTCTATAATAATATTATAATCAGAAAAATAAGGGTTGCGGAACGGGTTGCAGAAGGGTTGCAGAAAGATGGCGGCTACACCATTCGGCCGGTAAGGACTGATGACGGTGTTTTAAGCAAACGTCGTCCTTCCGCCAGGGACGGTTCAGCTTTCACCGGTCAG
>JAISDJ010000015.1 GCA_031264865.1 Tannerellaceae bacterium
AATATTCTAAATATATTCGCTTAACAATGTATTCTTTTTCTTTCATCATAAAAACATAAAAACGATGAAACCACAACGGTATAAATGCTATCTTCCTATATTACACATGGATGCTTTTATAAAAACAATCCTTTTATTATTGATTTTTGTATCATGTAATTCGCAATCTTCCGATCAATCCGGTTTAATGACTATCAATATTAGGAAGGAAATAAATAATCCAAGAATGTTGATGTTACACCACGAAATTGAAAATGCTACTTTTGTATCATTGGAAGAAACGGAGGATAATACTTCCCTGATAGATGGAGTGTATGATTATGCAGTAACGGAAAAATATATTATTTCAGTATTTACGATGGAAGGCGAATTTGTGGAATATATCTCACATGATTATCAGGCAATATTTGAACATAACATAGGGAATAATCAGTATGCCGCAGTAGCATTTGCTTACTTACCATTCCAAAGTGGAAGTTTTGGTATAGGTATCTTTACTGATAGAGGAGACACGGTTGCGATGAAGAATGATTTCTATTCAGATTTGATACCTAATGAAAAGGCAGGGTTTACCGTCGGTTTAACCACACCTGCTTATTCTGCACAATCACAATCCGTATTATTCAAAACAGGTAGTAATGATACCTTGTTTAGGATTTCGGCAGAAAAGATCCGACCCGTTTGTATCTTAGATCTTCAGAATTCTGATAATGAGATCATACGCTCGCTTGATGCGACTGATTTTAGCAGTTTAAGAAAGCAACAACCCGAAGGTAAAGATATATATGTAGCAGATATGTTTGAAACTCCTAAAGGGTATTATTTTCGTTTATTATATAATAATGATTACTACGTAGCTTCAACTGACAAGAGAACTGGGGAAACATTTGTTGAAAAGTGTATTCAACCTGGGAATCTACATGAGTTAGCTGATGTTAATTTACAGCGTGGAATGATTGGATCAAGAAGTTACCGTAATTTTCCTGTATGGGGACGAATGGAAGGAGAAAATCTTGTTCAGATTATAACACCTTATGAGTTGAATTTTTTTAAAGATAACGACTCAATTACAATTCCTGAAAATTTAAATGTGAACGAAGAAGGAAACCCTATTTTTATATTCTATCAGATTAGAAAATAGTTTTTAATTATTAAATTTATTTCCCTACAGAAAAAGTTTACCCTTTTAAAATTATCAAAAGAAAATTATGAAAAATTTAACTATACTTCTATATTTTTTTATTTTGTTTATTCTTCTCATTAGCTGTACTAATAAAAAGAACAACTATCAATTAAATAATGATATTATAATTGATCATATTGATAAAAGTAAAATCGAAAGAAAAGATTTAAAAGGAGAAAACATCATTGTTGATAGTTATTATATTGATATGAATGGAGCAATGATGGAGTATAGTAGAAAGAATAATATACTGGTATTCAGAAATGCAGAATATAATAAAGATAAGCCATACTTTCTGATCTATTCCATTGATAAAAATAAAATAATTAAAGAGGCAGGAAAAAAGGGAGAAGGTCCAACTGATTTTTTAAAGCCAGACTTTATTATAAACGATAAGTTAGAAGATAAAATTGGTTATCTTCTTGATTTTGGGAATTATAAATTATATGATATTGATAATCAGTTTAATTTTATCTTTAAAAAGAAACTGGGAATTAATGATGATACTAATATATTAGGTCTGTTCCTGTTAGATGATTCACTGGCAGTTTCAATATCTCACAATTCAAAGAAAGGATTATTGATAAATATACTGAATAATGGAAAAATAAGGCAAATCTATGATTTGTCAATCCTTCCATCAGTTAATTTTTTCTATGCATATAACGGCACTTTACAGATCAATCATAAAATGAAACGGATGATGTATGCCTATAAATTTTTTAATGAGATACATTTTTTCGATTTTGAAGGTAAAGCCTTAAAAATATTACGAGGAAAAGACAAAAACAGAAATAAAAGTGATGGAATTGATGAATGGCTTGATAATCCCTATACACCTATGTATTACATGTCTTCATATTCAACGGATAAATATGTATATTTACAGTATGCAGAAGAACGTACATTATCCGAACCATTTAAAGAATATACGATTATCGATCAATACGATTGGGACGGCAATTTCATTATGGAATACAAACTTGATAAACCACATGGAATTATATGTGCTGATGACGAGAAAAGACTTTTTTATTTTTTAACCACTACGGAAGACGATCCATTATATTTATATAAATATTAAATGACATTTACTATTGGACGAATGAAAACAGGACTACAGATGGCAAATTTACCTTTGTATGCTATAATCCTCTCTGGGGAGTTAGAGGATGGGATGTGTTAAAGTAGAAATAATGAATAATAAAGAAAATGAAAATAATGTTTGCTATTTGAAAAACAACTTTCTTTGTGCCGGATTGTTTTAAATGGGTATGGGAGCTTTTACAACGGAGGAATTTGAGCATAGTTTTAAAGAATTGTACCAGCCTTTATGTTTATTTGCTCTTCGCTTCATAAATAAGGCGGATGATGCGGAAGATGTAGTTCAACAAACATTTGCCGACCTTTGGGATAAGCGAATGGGAATGAGCCGCATTTTGAACCTGAAAGCTTATTTGTTTCAATCGGTTCGTAACCGTTCATTATCTGTTGGCGCCAAATCTGAATGGATACAATTGGAAGAACAATTTCCGGATGTCGAAGATCGTTCATTGGAAGAGAGTATTTATGATGCAGAGCGGGATGCTCGTTTATGGAATGAGATTGATAAGCTTCCTCCCGAACGAAAAAAAATCTTTTTACTTTCTAAACGAGACGGATTGAAATATCAGGAGATTGCAGACGAACTTAACTTATCGATAAAAACAGTAGAAAACCAGATAAGTAAAGCATTAAAGACACTGCGTGAAACAGCTATTCGAATCTATACATTCTTTTTTGGATAATATTTTTTGAAAGACGATAGGGGTTTTTCAAAAAGAAGTTGTCTTGTAAACAAAATGACTACTAAAATCTTTAAAAGAACAGAGATGAAAAAAGGAGTATTGTTTATTTTGTTGATGATGAGTATAGGGTCGCTTAAAGCACAATGGTCTGTTACACCCGAAGCAGGTATGACTGCTGTTAAACGAGCAGGGTATCTAGATAACGAATGGCGTCCCGGTTGGAAATTGGGCGTAGGAGTAGAGTATGATTTGAATAACCATTTTTCGTTGAAGTCAGGCGTGCATTATACGCAAAGGGGATATTCGTATAGTTATTGGTCGGGAATGTATTCTCCTTATTACTATGGAGGTGATTATAGCCAACCTAATTATATTCATCTATCCGGTAAAATAAATAGTCATTTCCTGCAAATACCTTTTATGGCTAAATATTCATGGAATCTGGCGGAAGACGTGAAAATAAATATTGCCGCCGGGCCTTATATCGCTTTTAAGATTGGGAATGATTGGGAATGGAGCCGTTTCTCGAACAACGGCTCCGGCAATTATCAGGGAGGATATGGCTACGGGTACGGATACGAGTATGGATACAACTCCGGGACTGGAGGAACACGTTCTTTCGATTGGGGACTTTCCGGCTCTGTGGGTATAGAAGTGAAAAACTGGGTGGCCAATTGGGGATATGACCTCTCTTTAGGTAAAGAAGCCTCGTGGGACAAGATAAGCCCCAACTATCATACGATAAGTTTATCCGTAGGATATAAATTCCGATTAGGAAAATAAGAATGAACGAAAAACAAGACGATAAACTGGAAGAACGGATTCGTTTTATAGCGAAACATTATCGGGAAGGCGGCCTGGATACAGAACGGGCTTGGGGCAAACTTGTCCAAGCCAAAGGTATCCGGCAGCCAACACCCTGGCGCCGTTATCTTATGATGGCTGCTTCGTTTGCCGTCTTACTTGTTTCTATCGGGACATTCTATTATTGGAAAACACATACGCCGGAATGGGTGATGATATCAACCACTCCGGGACAACTAAAAGAGGTATATCTGCCGGATAGTACGCTTATTTCCATGTCGGGCGATTCCTGGATCAGATATAATGCAAAAACGTTTGGAAAAACAAGGCGTGAAGTGGAGATGAACGGTAAAGCTTTTTATCAGGTGATGCGGAATGAATCACGCCCTTTTTCCATTCGAACTAAAATGGCGGAAGTGATTGTGTTAGGGACCAGTTTCCAAATCAACCAACAAGACGCTTCTATTCGTGTACATGTTGCTACCGGTAAAGTGAACTTTATTGCCGGAGGAGACAATAAAAAAGAAAATGTTATACTTACAGCCGATATGTCGGCGCATTATTCTATGGAAACACAGGAGATCAAGGTATTAACGGAAGAAGATGTAAACTACCTTTCGTGGAAAACGGGCTTATTACAATTCAAAAACACTCCGCTGGAAAAAGTGATCGAAGATTTAAGTGATTATTATCAGGTAGGCGTAAGAAGCCGGACGATGATTCGGGGAGAAAAATTAACGGCAACGTTCAACCGTTTGTCTTTGGAAGAAGTCTTACTAATTATCAATCAAACATTAGATGTCCGCCTTGCTGTAGACAGAAGTAACTAAGAAATTAATGAAACGCATTTTTGCCCTGTTATTCGGATTATTGATCTTTTCTGTAGGATCTCCGTTAAAAGCTCAATTGTCTGAATCGACTCCTTCCATTACCTTAGAGATGTATAATGTTCCTGTTCTGGATCTGTTTTTTGAATTGGAAAAACAAACAGGGATGTTTTTTTCTTACGAATCTTCTCTCATCGAGGAGATTCCAACTGTTTCTTTAAAGGCAAAGGAAGAACCGTTATCTTATTGTTTGAAACGGTTGTTTGCCTCTTTACCCATAACCTATCGTATTACCGGGCAATATGTTATTTTAAAAAGGAAACCAAGACAATATACGATCAGTGGATTTGTGAGAGATTCCGCTTCTTATGAAAGCCTGATCAATGCAGCCGTGCAAGATGGTATGTTGGGAAAAGGAACCTTGTCTAACAGTTATGGATTTTATAGTATAACCCTTCCTGCGGGAAGGGTGACGCTACGTTCCTCCTATGTTGGTTATAAAACACATGAAATAACGCTGATACTTGAAAAAGATACGCTTGTAGATATCCCTCTCATCACATCAAGTACTTTACAGGAGGTTGTTGTCAGGGGTAATAATCTGTATTCGGAGATTATGAGCAGCCGGATGGGAAACGTAGAACTTTCGTCCGGCCATATCCGTAAAGTGCCGGTTTTATTCGGCGAACCTGATTTGCTCCGGTGCTTGCAACGCCAACCGGGTGTAGCTTCCGGCACAGAAATGTTGGGAGGTATGTTTGTAAGAGGGGGAAACCAAGACGAGAATTTATTCCTGATAGATGGCATACCGCTATACAATACTAATCACGTAGTCGGATTATTTTCTACATTTAATCCGGATGTCGTGAAGAATGTGGATTTTTATAAAGGAAGCTTTCCGGCACGATACGGCGGAAGGCTTTCTTCCGTTACAGACGTACGGTTAAAAGATGGCGATATGCAGAATTATCACGGCAATGTATCTTTGGGATTACTTATGGCGAAAGCAAATGTAGAGGGACCAATCGTTAAAGATCGTACCTCATTCAATATAGCTTTCCGAAGGACATGGTTCGATGCCATTACTGCCCCTATTTTTGCTATTGCCAATAAAGTGGATAAAAACGGGAATAAAAAATTTACGGGATATTCCTTTTACGACTTGAATGCCAAGATAAATCATCTATTCTCACCCAAAAGCAGGCTGTATGCTAATTTTTATATGGGGCAAGACCGGCTTCGGTCTACCGACTGGTATAAAACAAACGATAAAAGATACGGACAAGAATTAATCTGGCGATGGGGTAATATTGTATCATCTTTAAATTGGGCTTATGTCTTCAATCAGAAATTATTCGGTAATTTCAAGGCGTCTTATTCGCAATTCAAATCAAAAATGATTGACGACAATATTACTATTTATAACCCTTATCTACCGGAATATAATTTCCCCAAAGAAAAATATTATTGGCATCATTCCGGTATTCAGGATGTTGGTTTTCGTTCGGACTTTGATTATTCTCCAATGCCTCAGCATCGTATACGTTTCGGATTGGATTACCTTTATCACACTTATACGCCGGAAGATAAATATACAACAATGATAGTAGATGATGTTGTTTCCGAGCAGAATTATGAATTAAGCTATTCCGAACCTTCTGTTTATGCACATGAATGGAGCATATATGTAGAAGACGATTGGTTACTTGCCGACAGATGGAAAGCAAATGCAGGTGTTCGGTTGGCAACTTATCATGTAGAAGAAAAAAACTACCTGTCTTTCCAGCCGCGCCTTTCTGTTCGCTATCTCATTAATAATGACCTGTCATTAAAAGCATCTTATACGAAAATGGATCAATACGTACATCAATTATCCAATACATTTGCCAGCTTGCCTTCCGATATATGGGTACCCGTCACGTCAAAAGTAAAGCCAATGAATGCACATCAGGTATCAGTAGGGACTTATTATAATTTGAAAAAAAAATATGACTTTTCTATCGAAGGCTATTATAAGAAGATGAATAACCTGATAGAGTATCAGGATAATGCGCTCCTTTTCCCTGATTATGTCGGCTGGGACGAAAAAGTATCTATAGGTTCGGGGCGTTCGTATGGAGTAGAATTAATGGCGCGCAAACCGGAAGGACGTACGTCGGGTTGGATTGCTTATACCTTGTCGTGGTCTGATCGTATTTTTAATGATAAACAGGTAAATGGCGGAGAGCGTTTTCCGTTTAAATATGATAACCGACATAAGTTGAATCTGACGGCGATCCATAAATTTAATTCAAAAGTAGATCTGAGCGCTTCCTGGACCTATGCTTCCGGCAACAGGGTTACAGTTCCGCTGGAAGGATATCTTTCCGATGCAGGCCCTAACGGAGAGACACACGTCGAATATGTTCTTGGTAGAAATGCCGCTAAGTTAGGAGATTATCACCGGCTCGACTTAAGCTTAAACATATATCAACCCAAAGAAAAAGGACGAATGGGTATATGGAATATCAGCCTCTATAATGCCTATTGCAGGATGAATCCTTTTTATATTAAACAATCTTATTTTAAGGGTAATGGGAAATTCTCTACATATCAAAAAGGACTTGTTCCTATTATTCCTTCGATTTCATACACATATAAATTTTAAAAAATGGGTCATTTCATAAAAGCCGGATGGATATTGATATGTTTTTTTACGTTGTCTTGTGAAAGAAATATTGAACTATCCATTGATTTACCTAAAGCGTCTGCCGTATTGAACGCTTCTTTATCTGCAGATTCGGTTATAACGGCTACCGTTTCCCGGACGGTTCGTGATATCTATTATTCCAATCCGGAATCCATACCTGTTTATTTTCTCGATAAGGCTTCCATAGAGGTTTTTGTGAATGATATAAAACAAGGTGTAATGGAAAAGGGAGAAGCAAACGGACAATATCGCTTACCGGGCTATTATCCTTCTGTAGGAGACAAAATACGCTTGGAAGTGCAGACCGACGATTTCGACCTTCTTTCGGCAGAAGTATCCATTCCTTCACAGCCCGAAATCTTATCAGTTGATACACAAATGTACAAAAAAGAATCGACTCCCTATTCTCCCGGAGGTAATAGTATTGATGTGAAATTGCGTTTTAAAGAACCCGAAAACGAAACAAACTATTATCTGCTTGCCTTATCGGGATATGGCATAAATAAAAAAGATACGTTTACAAAGATAAATATGCCTTTTTTTGTCGCTCATAATGAAGATTTACTATTTGAAAAGTTAGACCCCATTTGTTTTTCCGATTCTTATTTCGTCGGCTATTATGATACTTCTTTTTTTATCTTCAATGATAAGGCTATTTATAGTGATGAGTATACATTGAAGTTTACTCTGAATAATGTATTTAGTTCATACGATACCGACTCTTTATCGTTCACCGCTACCTGCCGGATTTATTTATATTCCATCTCGGAATCGTACTATTTATATTGCCGCTCCAAGCTCTTGCAATGGAAACAAAAGGAAGATCCTTTTGGCTCGGTAGGACTTCGAGAGCCGGTTCCCACCTATACCAACGTAAGGAATGGATATGGTTTGTTGTCGGCTAAGCAGGCGGCCATATACGAGTTTAAGGTAGCCCCCACCGATACACCATCAGGATATTATGTCTACTGATTACCAGACGCCTATTTTTATACTCTTACTCCTGAAAACAGGGAATAGCTGATATTGAGGCTCCATGCGTCGTCTGTGCGGATTGTATTCATAGTTCACGCCTCCACCTATCCCGAAGTTATCATTAAGCATAAATTCTACGGCGCCCCCTACGCTGGTGTGATTATAAAAAGGGCTCATTAGCATAAACGGATTGTAACCCTCGCCTTCTCCGTAAAAAGCATATTGTCCCCATGTACGTAAAGCAATCCGTTCATTCACATCATACCTTACCTGCAGGTTGGCTCCGGCCATATATCCCGGATGAGGATTAAAAGGAGTATAAAACCGTCCGGCAAAACCTCCCCCGGTTATGGTCCAGTTAGCCCTACGCCATATCATCCCCGGATTAATCGTCGTCTGTCCGCCCATACCGGGCCACGAATATTGAGCTCCGGTAGTAAAGAAAGCTACATTATTATTGATGGGAACAATGGCTGTTTCCCTGAAATCAAAGGCCGTTGGCGAAACAGCCCGCATCATCGGTGCATATATATCAAAGAAAGGGCGATAAGCGTCCGATAAAACCTGCATATCCATAGGACGTTGATCCAATGAAAGCCGGGATTCGGGAACGAACTTCTGCAAATTCATTTCCATATCCATTTTAGACGAAGGAGTATACGATTTATAAGAATAGGCGGGAATTGCTAACTCGTATGTTCTATATTTGGGAATAGCCTTAATCTTTCCCTCTTTATTAACGGTATAAGTAAGTTCTGCCGGTGTTTGCGCCTGCACAAAATATATCCCTGATAAAATCATCATTAGTAATAAACATCCTCGCTTCATAACAACCTCCAATTTTGTTGCAAGATAAAAAAAATTGGCGAGATTAGACAATAAAGAAAATCAAGAAACACAAAAAATTTAGCAGGGGAATAATCTTAGAAGCAAGGGCTGTTCACCTTTGAGATTATAGAATAAGCCCTTTTCTCAAAAAGATGCCTATCATTTTCGAAAATGATAGGCATGAAATTTGTAACCCTAACAGCTCTATCCCAGCGCAATGAGGCGGAGAGCTAGCTTAATAAGGCATCTCTTTGTAAGCTTCCATTAATTTCTTCAGCGTAACGGCATCGGATACCGTTTGAGTATAGGTTGCCGGATCATAGTAATTTTTCAAAAATCCGTCGGCTCCCGACCATACCGTTTCGATGATACCCTGGAAGTGCGGCATCATCTGCTTCGTGGCGCTTTGACGGAAACGCATCATGTCGTTCAGTTGGGTGAGTGCAATTTCAGGTTTACGCCAGGGACAGGTAGCTACATCGAAGCCTTTCATGGCAAAATAGACGGCAGTCTGGTCAGGCCGTTCATAATGCCAATCGCAGATAAAGACATCTTTGGGAATCAGATCTACAGCCCTGTATGTATTATTCATACTGGCTTCCCAGGCACCTATTCCGGTTGTTTTGCCGTCTATCAGGCGGTCTCCCCATATCATCAGCCTTTTCCCCGTCAAGGCAAGGTGGTTTCGTAGGGTAGTTACTTCTCCGGCAAAGAGTTCCGCTTTGTCGTGTCCGCTGCAACGCGGGCATTTGTCGTCTCCGATGTAGAACACCTCGTCCATGCCGGCGTGGAACATATCCGTTTCAAAGGCCGTAGTCAGCTCGTCGATCAACTCGAAAACAACCTTATGTACGCCCGGATGCAGGGGACAATAACTCTTGCAGTAAAGGCCGTCGGGGTTAGGCCAGCCAGGATAGTTTTCCGTATTCACATGTGGCGTTTCATCAAATTCGGGATACTCGCGCAGCAAAGCATAGGTAGTTTTTGCCCAAGATTGATGCCCGAGCAGGTTAATTTGCGGAGCGATGCGTATACCGTATTTTTTGCATACGGCGCTTATTTTCCGTACATCAGCCAAGGTTAGCGGATCGGGATCTTTCAGTTCCGGATGACTGGTGTAGTTGTAATTCCAGTCTACGCGCAGAATAAGCAGATTGAAATGCGCCGGCGCCAGCTCTTCCTCAATAAATTTGAGAAACAAAGGTAATCCCTGTACCGAGGGAGCTGCAATAGCCAGTCCACGTGTGGGGATAATCGAGTCTAATCTGTTTGCTTTCGTTTGAGCAAATGAAAGCGTTACTGTCAGACAAAAAGTAATAAGGAGTAATACACGGGTTTTCATTGTATATGATATTATAGTTTTTATTCGGGGGCTGGCACTACTAATGTCCTTTTTGCCCAGTCTTCGTATTGTTTGTCCATCTGAGCAACTCTATCGGGATACTTATCAGCCAGATCGTGTTGTTCTGATCTGTCGGTATTCAGATTATACAATTCCCATGAAGCATTCTTTCCGGGCCGGACGATTTTCCATCCGTCGTCGCTCATTAATGCCTTTTCATTGAAATGTTCAAAGCCGATGATTTTATGACCTTCCCGTTTTCCGGTTTGTAAGATAGGTACAAGACTTTTTCCCTCTACCGGGAGAATGGTATTGCCTTTATAGTTTTTAGGATATTCGCTCTCCGACAATTCGATACAAGTAGCCATGATATCGATAATATGACATACGTCGTTGCATATCGTTCCTTTTTCTATTTTTATTCCTGCGGGCCAGTGCGTAATCATTGGCGTGCAGATGCCTCCCTCGTACATCTTGGCTTTCCAGAAACGGAAAGGCGTATTCGCTACATTAGCCCATTCCGGCCCCAATGAAGCGTAAGTTGTTTCCGGCCCCGGTAATACTTCTTTCTTTTTAGGATAAATAATCGGGGTGCCATCACGCATCTTATCCGGACGATCATTTTCACCAGGCGAATAGTTCTGGCAGATTTCCGGGCTACATCCGTTATCCGACATAAATAAAATCAGGGTATTTTCCAACTTGCCCGATTCTTCCAAGGCTTTTAAAACTTTACCGATTCCTTGATCCATCCGGTCAATCATAGCAGCGTGGACAGCCATCGCATGGGCGTCCCATTCGCGATCCGGATTGATTTCCCATTCTTTAGCAGACTGACGGACAGAAAGAAACTCCGATTGATCATTGAAAATATCCCGTTCTTTCATCCGCTTGTACCGGGCGTCCCGAATGGCTTCCCAACCTACTTTATAAACATCTTCGTACTTCTTAATATCCTCTTCCAAAGCATGTAACGGCCAGTGGGGCGAATGGTAGGCCAAGTACATAAAGAAAGGATTTTCCGACTTCGAATATCGATGTATATACGATACAGCACTATCAGATAAGGCGATCGTACTATAATAACCTTCCGGTACTTCCTTTACCGGATCTTCTCCGTTTACAAGGCTGAATGGATCGAAATAATCAACGACGCCATAGATAGTTCCATAGAAATCATCAAACCCTCGATGGGTGGGATAATTTTCTTTAGGAGCAAACTCATCATATTGTACCTGGTGTGCCAACCATTCCCGTTGGTCGGGCCGCAAGGGTGTCTCCGCCACATGCCATTTTCCGATCATTCCCGTCTGATACCCGGCTGTTCCTAATGCTTCAGCGATTGTAACGCCATTGTGCGTCATGGTTC
Source organism: Tannerellaceae bacterium (assembly GCA_031264865.1). GTDB lineage: Bacteria > Bacteroidota > Bacteroidia > Bacteroidales > Tannerellaceae > DFXE01. The sequence goes on from JAISDJ010000015.1 coordinate 11,805, forward strand.
CTCTGTAACCAGGCAGATGGTCGTCAAATGTCATTCGTCCGATACCTGCCTGATGCGGGTAGAGCCCCGTCAACAATGAGGCTCTGGTGGGGCAGCTACGTCCGGCATTATAAAAACGGTTGAAACGTACTCCGTTTTGCGCCAGCCTGTCCAGATTAGGCGTATGTATTTCTCCACCGTAACATCCCAAATCCGAATATCCCATATCGTCGGCCAGAATGAGTAGGATATTAGGTCTGACATTTTTTACTTCCTCTCTCTGTTTTTCCACACTATTACATGCGCCCGTTATAAGAGTGAGTGTTGCAAGAGGCAATGTTGTCGTTAATTTAACATTCATGATTCATTCATTATATCTATCTTATCTTACGTTTTGTGAAATACCAGTTAATCACTTTTTCCGACATCTCTGCTGCCATCTGGGGATGTTTATCGGATCTATTCGTGGTTTCGTTCGGATCTTCTTTGATATTAAATAGTTCAAGACTTGTTCCGTCGGCATTTACCAACACCTTCCAGTCACCTCGACGTATACCTAAGTGCGGACTCTGATGATATGGTTGAGGTGGACGTCCAAAGAATTGGTTACGACCGAAGTCCCATACAATATCTTTTTTACGCTGTTGCGCTTTGATTCCTAACAATGACTTACTCATGTCTTCACCGCTATAATTGAACCCCTTCGGCATCTTTGCACCGGTAATCGCACAAAGCGAAGGAAAAATATCCACTGAACAAACCACACTTTCATCTTCTACTTCACCTGCTTTTATCTTCGCAGGCCAACTGATAATGAAAGGCATCCTTATCCCTCCTTCATACAAACTGACTTTCGAACCTCTCAAACCATTCGTACGGATTTGGTCGAACGTGGGCAAGGCTCCGTTATCACTCGTAAAGATAATCAATGTATTTTCCAAAATCCCCATTTTTTCCAAGCTATCTACAAAACGTCCTATCTGTCTGTCGTATTCTTCAAGTACAGCCATAAAATTAGACCGGCTTGTCCAACTCTTTCTGTCATCGAAAAATTCTTTTTGCGGAATCCAGGGGTCATGCATATCGTCTGGCCAAAGATTAACAAAACAAGGATTATTTTTATGACGAGATAAGAAATCCAAAGCTTTATCAACAAAGTATCCCGTACGATCCCAGCGTTTGATACTGTCTTGCTTGCTCCAAATCCAATCAGTCGCAGTTATCAGTTTGTCGGGATCCGGGCTTTCATAGGTCAATACATATTCATCGAAGCCATAAAGAGGTATTTGTGGCGCATCATCTACATCACGTCCGCCACCCATATGCCATTTGCCTATGTGAGCCGTTGAATAGCCTGCCTCTTTCAATGCTTTAGCTATAGAAGGAGCCGACGCATCCAAATAATCAACCTGTTCACATTTCGTATTTCCCGCCCTGTCATGTAAAAAGGTATTTACGCCCCATTCTGTTGGGAACATTCCTGTGGTGAGAGATACACGTGAAGGTGAACTTACAGGAGATGCCGTGTAATAATGATTGAATGTAAGTCCATTTGCCGCCAAACGATCTATGTTGGGAGTCGCAGTCCAACCGTTATTATAACAAGATAGATCGCCTATACCCATATCATCCGTATAAATAATCACTATATGGGGTTTCACTGCTTGCGCAGAACATACGGATACCAGTCCTGCAAGACCCAAAAACCATGTTTGTTTCATAAACAATGTTCTTTACTAATTATTGAAATGATAATTATACGGATCCCGCTTGAAATGATAACGATTTCGTGGCAACGGCAATGGGTCTTGCAGGCGCAGTTCCCAAGCCAGCAGCTTTGCCAACAGTTCGTTCTGCATGTCGGCAAACGTTGCATTGCCGTACAGATTATCTATTTCATACGGATCCTTTTTCAAATTGTACAGTTCTCCTCTCCCGTAGCTGTCCATAACTAATTTCCAGTCTCCTGCACGCACCATCCGGGAGGTTCCACTTTGAGTCCAGGTATTCAGACAATCAAAATGGGATATCTTGCCCGGTTTTAAAGCACCTTCCTGTTCAAAGGTCAACTCTTCGTTCAAAGGAACATCTTCTCCGCCGAAACCTAATTGTGTAACCATGCTCGAAAATTCGTTTTTCGGATATTCCCGGCCGGTCAACATAGGCCACAAACTCCGTCCCTGCACTCCTATAGGTATCGTATCGCCTATCGCCGTGCATAGAGTCGGGAAAATGTCGGCTAATGAAACGTGCGCCTCCATCGGCCTGGTTTGTCTTTTTATCTGATAACCTGCCCAGACCATCGGAATTCTAACCAGGCTCTCGGACAGTCCCGCTCCTTTACGGATCAGGCCGTATTCTCCGCAATAATCCCCGTGATCAGAAAGAATTACAATAATTGTCTTCTCGAACAATCCCTTTGCCTTCAGGCTCTCCACCAAACGCTTTATCTGGTCGTCTATCAAACGGATCATTCCCATATAATTCCCTCGCAGGCGGGGTATATCCCTCTCCAAGTCGGGACAGGAAGCGTCTTCCAATGTTGCCAGTATCCGGTATTTTTCTCCTTTCTTCAGTGCGTCCGGCCGGGAAGTCTTTAAAGCGGGAATTTTCTCAGGCGAAAACATCGAATAGTAAGGCTCGCAAACTTGTTGTGGATTATGCGGTTCGGGGAAGGATATCCAAGCGAAAAACGGATCACCTTCTTTTTGGTTGTTTATCCATTCCAGAGCTTCATCGACAATTCTCACAGGTTGCTGGTCTTCCAAAGGAATGGGCGATGGTGGTAGGTATTGTCCGACAGCTTCCTCTTTAAAAAAACGAGAGGCGGCATGATCCCCTTCCGTCACCGGCTTATTCTTTCCCCAATGGCCATATTCCGACCAAAAGTTCATATCATCAGGCTCCAAATAAGCATGATTCTTGCCTACCATAGCGGTCTTGTAATCATTCCTTTTTAAAATGTCCAACAAGTCTTTCTCATAGTACACATCACGCAAATTATGGTTGGTACGCACATGAGTCGCGCTCGGAAAACGACCTGTAAACATAGAACAACGAGCAGGAGCACTGACAGGCATAACGGTGTATGCCTTATCAAACCACAGATTCTCATGAGCTAGTTTATCGACAAACGGCGTAATCTCCAAAGGAAATCCTTCTCGTCCGCACAAGTCTGCACGTTGCTGGTCTGCCATTATCACTATAATGTTAGGCTTGTCTGCCTGAGCAAACAAAGACAAACCGGCTCCATGAAGGATAATTCCTGAAAAAAGATATTTTCTAAGATTCATATTTTATCTATTTGGGTTATCCGGTAACAACAAAGCCATCAACGTTGATTTTATCGATAAGCTTTTGTTGCTACCGGTTTATTTCAAACTCACATTAATTAATAACCTTCATTCTGTTCCAACAAGGGGTTCGCATCGATAGCCGATTGAGGGATCGGGAAATGGACATGGAAATCCTGCGCATTTTTAATCCCACGCTTTTGTGCATCTGTAATAAAACGCCCTCTGCGAATTAAATCACGTCTTCGTTTGCCTTCATACCAGAACTCCCATTTACGTTCATCCAAAATCTGGTTCAGCAACTTTTCTTTGTCACCGGAGAAGGCGCTCAGGCTGAGACTTTCCAGTCCGGCTCTATTTCTGATTTTATTTACCAAATCAAGCGCGTCCTGACTGGGGCCCGACAGTTCATTCATCGCCTCAGCTTTGGCCAACAAAATTTCTGCATATCGGACAATTGGAAAATCATTTCCATGCTGGTCGGCGTTAGCCGCAGGATCGGGCGGATATTTGAGCCCACGCGTATTTCCTTTACTATTCGTTGTATTATCTTCCAAAAGATCAATTGCCTGATCTCCTTTATTCACATACTTTGTTAGAATACGGCCTTTACGCTGATCTTCCTTGTCAAAACTGTCGTAGAAAGACTTATATATGCGGTAATTGGAGGCGTAACTCGTCCATTGGACATTAACTACTCCATCTATGTAACCATCCAGACCCATCTTAATATCTGTAGGCCAAGCCGTAGCCAATAAAAAATTACAAACTCCGCTATTCGCTAAGTGTGAATAGATAAGCATAAACTCTGTGTTCCTTTCATTTTCTACGCCGAACATCATATTATAGTCGTCAACAAGCTCGTATTTACCGCTCTTAATAATCTCATCCGCTATATCCATGCATTTCTGCCACTGATATGTATTCAAATACCACAAACAAAGTAATCCACGGACACTTCCTCTGTTCACACGCCCATAAGCAGGCTCTTCGCCTTCCGGATAAATATCTTCCAAAATCTCCTTGAACTCAGTCTCTATGAAAGATCTGAATTCATCTTCCGAAACACGGGGTAACACATCCGGGTCATCAATACTCTTCCGAAGAGGCACGGCTCCAAACTGATCCCATAGAGCATAATAGGCCCAAACACGCATAAAACGCGCTTCTGCAATAAGTTGCTTGCGTTCGGCATCATTGTTAAAGCCACTTGCATTGGGAACATTCGCCAACACGATATTGACATCACGAATTGTTTGCCATAAATTCATCCAGTCGATAGCCTCCATTGAGTTAGAGGGATCCCAGTTGAAATTGATCAGAGGAGTAGCAGTACCTTCTTCTCCACCACCACTCTGCCATAATATATCGGAGGTCATTTCTCCACGCTTTACAATATTTCTTGAACTGTTATTCTTTCCATAAGCATCGGCTAGCACAGATTCAAGCCCTGATTTCTTCGAGAGCAACGTACTCTCTGTAAACTCCGACTTTACAGGTTCTTCCAGAATGGCTTCGCAGCTCTGATTTAATACCCCAATAATTAAAAACAATAAATAAGTTATTATCTGTTTATTCGTTTTCATACTTTCTCATTTAATCGGTTTTACTACTATAAATCAAGTTTCACGCCAAACATAAATGTCCGCGCACTCGGATACGAGTTGAAGTCCATGCGAAAATTGACATCGCTGTTCGAGTTCAGTGTTGGGTCAATGCCGATATAGTCGGTAAACATATGTACATTCTCGGCTGTGACATATACTTGCAAAGAATGGACATGTTTCGAGAACCCTGGAAATGTATAGCTCAAACGGATGGTTTTCAAACGAATATAAGAGGCATCCGACAACGTCTTGGAGTTAACTACCTTACGTCCATGTGCCAATGGAGTTACAAACGACGGATATTCATTAGTAGGATTCTGCGGAGTCCATCTGTTCAAATATGGCTCGGAGAGCTTATTACGCCGAAAACTTAGCGGGAAGTAGTTGTCAATCAGATTACCGTTTAGCATTTCAATGCCTTGCACACCGTCAAAGAATACAAACAATTCTAAATTCTTATAACTGAAAGTATTGCCAAACGACCAGGAGAAGTCGGGGAAAGAATTACCCAGTACTACACGATCTTTATCGTTGATATAACCATCTTCGTTCTGATCTACATATTTCAGTTCTCCGGGACTATACGCTTCTTTCATCTTGCTGAAATCATCATTCTCCTGCCATATACCGGAAACTTCCCAACCATAATAAGCGTTCAACGGATAACCCGGCTTACGGATTGCCACTTGTTCTACATGTGTATATCCGGCGCCGATAATAATTTCGTCTATACCACCAAGATCTTTCACCTCATTCGTGATGGCAGAGAACGTAACATCGGAAGTCCATTTGAAATCTCTCGTATGTACATTGACCGTATTCAGGAACAACTCAAACCCACGATTGTCGATACGTCCGATATTGGAAAGCTTACTTGAATATCCGGTAGTCTGGTCGACAGGCAATTCCAGCAACATATCCGTAGTTCTCTTCTGAAAATAATCAATACCTCCATTGATGCGGTTGTTGAAAAAGCCGAAATCCAAACCAACATTGAACTGGTCTGTCGTTTCCCATTTCAAATCTGCATTCGGCATTTTGCTGGGTTGAATACCGTTCACCTTTGCACCTCCCCACACGCTGGCACTGCCGGAGCTGTAAGTACTCAGCGAAGGATAATTACCGATATCTTGATTACCGGTACGCCCCCAACTGGCACGAAGCTTCATGGAAGTAACTGCACGGAGGTCTTCCATAAATGCCTCATTGGAAAGCTTCCATGCCACAGCAGCAGACGGGAAATATCCGAAACGGTTGTTCTGTCCAAAGCGTGATGATCCGTCGGCGCGGAAAGTCGCGGTCAGCAGATAACGGTCATTCAATGAGTAGTTCACACGTCCAATATAAGAAGCCAGCCTATGTCCCGTAGCAGAGTTACTCATCTGATAAGTCGTTTGTGCACCTGCAGCCAGATTATCAGCCCCCAGCGATTCGTCCGGGAACGAAGCCGAACGCATGTTCATATTCGTATTGCCGAAACGCTGGTAACTAAGTCCAAACATGGCGCCAAAGGAATGTTTCTCGATCGTCTTGTTATAATTGGCCGTACCTTCAATGATATAGTTGCTCTTTTCTCCATTCTGATTAGACCCGACTCCACCATTATCTCGTCCATATTTCGATATGCTTGAAATGAAATTCTTACGATTCTCATCTAAGATATCTGCCCCCAAGCTCAGTTTAGCGAATAAGTCTTTGCTAATATGATATTCACCGTAAGCAGATGCCAAAAACCGGTAACTGTCCGAATGAGAACGCATACCTTCCAAAATGGCTACCGGATTGTCTATTGAGAGCGTGCTGGCAACTGTATAAGTTCCGTCTTCCGACTTTACCGGAAGAGTAGGATCGTAGTTGTAAGCCGAATACAATGTCCCGGCTGTTTCATTCACGCCATAGCCATTCGCTACATATTGGTCTTTTACATACGAACCCGTCACATTCATACCTATCGTCAGCTTGGGACTGATATCCGATTTCAGGTTCAGACGGCCTCCTAACCGCTCAAAGCTGGTGTTCTTTACAATACCGTCTTGCTTCGTATAATTCAAAGAAGCATAATAAAAGGTCTTGGAAGTTCCACCGGAGAAAGATAATTGATGTTCGTGTGCAATAGTACTGCGAGTCACTTCATCCTGCCAGTCGGTACCTGCTCCATTATTGGCGATATCTCCTATCCGGTTGGCTTCATCACCGCCGCCCTCATCTATGATTTCATTCAAGACACGCTTGTAATCGGCTGCATTCAGCAGATTCAGTTTACGTGCAGGGCTTTGGGTGGCTATCGAACCGGAATAGCTAACTCTCATTTTCTCCGAAGAACCGCTGCGGGTTGTTACCAAAATTACACCATTTGCGCCTCTTGATCCATAAATAGCTGTTGCCGAAGCATCTTTCAGAATCTCGATAGACTCAATATCCGCCGGATTGATGGAAGACATAGGATTGCGTGGCGTACGATTGCTATTAAAGCCTACAATAGAGCCTTGCCCTATGGCGCGTGAATTGTCGATAGGGATTCCGTCAATCACATACAAAGGCGAGACCCCCGCATTGATAGAACTCGCTCCACGGATATTAATGGAAAATCCCCCACCCGGCTCACCACTGTTCTGTACAACGTTTACACCTGCGCTCTTACCCAACAGCATTTGGTCGATGGAAGTACCGGCCCCTTCTTTTAGTTCATTTATTTTGACGGAAGATACAGAACCGGTAATATCACTTTTCCTCATGGTACCATATCCTATAACCACCACTTCATCCAATGCCTGCGTATTTTCTACCAAAACAATATCAATCACATTCTTCCCTTTGACTGATACTTCTTGCGGATTATATCCGATATAAGAAACAACGATTACTGCATCTTGCGATACCTCCAGTTGGAAACGTCCGTCTACATCCGTAATGATTCCGTTGGTGGTTCCCTTCTCTACAATATTCGCTCCGATAATAGCTTCTCCTTTAGCATCCCTTACAATCCCTGTAATTTTCTTTTGAACCTGTTGCTTAACTTCGGATATGTTTTTCCTATAAAGTACGATATTGACGCCTTCCATCGAATAGGCCAAATCCGTATTTTTTAAAAGTTCATTCAGCACTTCCCGTACAGGTTTGTTTTTCGCTTTAACAGAAACTCTTTGCTCTAAATCGACATTCAGGTTTGAAATAAAAAGATAATCTGTTTGGAGTTCAATCTCTTCCAAAACCTCTTTTAGAATAACTTTTGATATATTTAAATTTACCCGTGCATTTTGAGAGGTTGCATTTTCAGCAAAAACAAAACCGGTAAATAATAGTAATAGACAAATTGTTAATCGCATAATTCTAACTATATGGAGGCTACCATTGCTTTTTGGCAACGCTACTCCTGACATAAAAATATTTTTCATATCTTTGTATTGACTTTTAATGAATAAGTATGTTTTTTATAATGTACTATTCCGAATCGGTAAATGTTAGCGCATCTACCGATTCTCTTTTGCGGTTGAACTGGATCATCTCATAGGCATTCGTATTTATTCGGTTAATTAATATAGATTATATTGGAATCTTTTTTACGTTCATAGGTAAAATGAAAATCGCTCTGCAAAACACGCAAAGCATGGTCTATACCGTCTGCAATCCGAAGTTTTCCCTGATAGCCTAAATTCCTTACCTCATGATTACGTATAATGATTTCCAGGTTATAATATTTTTCAAACAGACGCATTATTTCATCAAACGAATTATTATCAAGGATAATCAATCCGTCTTTCCAACGGGAACTATTCGTATTGGCTGGTTTTATCCGAAACGCATGGTTTGTCAGCTCTACAGCCTCTCCGGGATTCAGATAAACACAATCAGATGCCTTGTCATCCGTATAAATTTTTACTTTTCCGGTAAATAATGACACTTTAAATACGGTATCTTTTGCGTAAGCCTCTACATTGAAGGTGGTCCCTAAAACCTCTACGCTGCGATTATCTGTTTTTACAATAAAGGCTTTTTTATCATCTTTTACCACCTCAAAATAGGCTTCTCCATCTAATTCTACCGTCCGTTTCTTTCCTGAAAACAAATTAGGATAAGAAAGCGTTGTATTTGAGTTTAGCCAAACAAAAGAACCGTCCGGCAAGGTGACGGAAGTACGGCTTCCGGCAGGCACATTAATATGCAGTAAAGAGGTATCCGGATAATTGGATTGATAAAGACTGAAAAGATAGCTGCTCCCAATCAGAAGAAGGATAGCGGCAACCGATTTGTACAAAGACCGAAGAACGCTTTTTTTATGATCCGATTGACCCTCGTCAATCATAAGAGAAGCATCAAAACGTATCCGTTCGTTGACGAATTGTTTCTTATTCTCCTCCTTATTCTCCAACCATTGGCGGATACTTTCTTTCTCTTCCTCGGAACACTCTCCTTGAAAATAGCGAATTAATACATGCCGATCCATATCTTTTCCAGTAGTAGAAAACCGGAGTTTTCTGTTAAGTTCTATAATAAGAGCAACTGAGATAGCAAAAATCCCAACTTTTTCTACAAAATATCTCCAAGAAAGATCAAAAGCAAGGGCAAGTAATCTTTTAAATCACGATATAACATATCATTCGCTTTATTGATATGATAATCTATTTTTTGTAACGAAACCCCCATATCCGCCGCTATTTCCTTGCGCGATTTGTTTTGAAACCGGTTTTGGATAAAAATATCCCGTGTTTGTCGGGGCAGTTTTTTCAGGGAAGATGTAATAATATCCATAATATCTTTCATAAAGATCTTTGAATAGTCTGCCTCTTCAAGTGTCATGATACGGGCTTTAATTTCCCATTCACATAACTCAACGTATTGTTTACTATACTCATTTTCCACCCGCAGATGTTTCAAATAATTCAAGCATTTATTTCGGATAGTCAATAATAAATAACCTAACACATCCGCATCGGAAGAGATACTTTTTTTGTTTTCCCAATAATACAAGATTGCATCATGAGTCATATCTTCAGCTATTTGTTGATCATTTACGTAATAAAAAGCATAACGGACAAACCGTTTATAATAGGTATTATAAAACCGCCCGAAACTCAACTCCGAATTGACATCAAAAGACATGCTAAACAGTATTAGAACTATATTATACTTTATCGAAAGTAAACAAAGTTAGCTATAAATTTTCAATGTCATCGGTTTTTAAGGGAAATAAATTTTACTGCTCAAAGCCGCTTCCTTATACCAGTCATCGAAAGTATTGCCCTGTTTCATGCTTACCTTTTTCGAGAAAGATGGCATCCTTCTCAATAAAGACAGACGCCCATTTTGCCTGCAATATCCAGGAAGAAATGTGAAAATGAAACATCTTTACAGGAAAAATTAATGAGATGCGGCTGATCCGGTAAAAAACAAATTCTTGCCTTAGAGGATCGAAAAAAAACATATTGTATTATTATTCCGACTTTTTTGGTTATATTTGTCACTTTATTTTGAGAATGACAACTATACCCGAAAACAACAGATTAGACGACGTAGCCATATTACGCACAATTGCCATAATAGCAGTTGTTCTCTATCATGTTTACTGGGCTTTTTATTTTTCTACAAATGAGACTTTCAGGTTGGCTACAGTTGGGTTGAGTTCGTTTTACGAAACATTTTTCCACACTTGGTTTGGTGCGCGAATGCCTTTATTTATTTTTATTTCGGGTTATCTTTATTCCTATCTGTTTAATAAACGTGGCAAATATGCCTCTACCACTGCATTTATAAAAAAGAAATGCATGCACTTACTCATTCCCTATTTCATTTTTACCACGCTTATGGTTTTATGTTTCCAAGACTTTCAAGTGTCTAATTTTTTCGGCGGATATAGGCATTTATGGTTTATATTGATGATGTTTTGGTGTTTTGTGTTTATTCGTCTTTTCTACAAAATAAAAAACATGGCTGTCCAAATTCTTGTTTTCATTTTGTTTTTATTTGGATATGGTTATGTTCCCATGATGCTGACTTGTTTCGGACTGGATACCTTTCTGAAATCCTTCTGTTGGTTTTGGCTGGGATACATTGTTTGGTATAACCGGGAGAAAATACAATTTTTCTTCCGTACAGCATGGATCCTTCTCTTTTTTTTCATCTGGTTTGCTTGCTGTTATTATATGGAGTTTATTTCTTCCAGCAACTGGTTTGGCCAAGATTTAACAAGAGATGTCTGTTTGATTATTTCCCGTATAGCGTTTGTCTTTTTTATCTATTCGATTGTAAACAAAGCGCTCATGAAAGGTTGGATCAAGATACATCCGTGGATAGAAGAAATGAATCGTTACAGTTACGGCATTTATATATTTCATCATTGGATCATCCGTCTCACGGTATATCAACCATTTCGCGGCACAAACTTCCATCAAACGATCTATCATTATATTGTAGATCATCCGATAATAGCTCCTATCCTGTTCTTTTTTATTTTCTTCCTCTTATCGTTATTTATTACAAGGAGTTTACTGAAAACTTCTATTGGAAGATTCTTAATCGGATAAACTGAGAGTGTTATAATACACAAGGGAATGAAAACAATTGAGTTCGTGTTGTATGTTATTGCGCTATTAATCTACCTGATATATCTACTGGTATAGATTTCATCTATCAATCTTTAATTATTATCTATCAATAAGATAAGTGTTTTTCATTTTGATGAACATATCTTTGCATTACAAAATTCGTATTAAAAAATAATATTTATGGAACCAATTATCAATTCAAAATTACCGGAATTTAAAGTACAGGCATACCATAATGGTGCCTTCAAAACAGTATCAAGTGAAGATGTAAAAGGAAAATGGGCTATCTTTTTCTTTTATCCTGCCGACTTCACATTTGTATGTCCTACCGAACTGGTAGACTTAGCTGGAAAATATGATCAGCTACAATCAATGGGAGTAGAAGTATATTCTGTAAGTACAGATACTCATTTTGTACATAAAGCATGGCACGATGCATCAGACAGCATCCGCAAAGTCAACTATCCAATGCTAGCCGACCCTACAGGTGTTTTAAGCCGTGGCTTTGGAGTGATGATTGAAGAAGATGGTGTGGCTTACAGAGGTACATTTCTTGTTAATCCGGAAGGATTAATCAAGCTTGCGGAAATAAATGATAATAATATCGGACGTAATGCCGACGAATTAGTACGCAAAGTAGAAGCTGCTCAATTCGTAGCTACTCATAGCGATGAAGTTTGCCCGGCTAAATGGAAGAAAGGAGACGAAACCTTGAAGCCAAGCATAGACCTAGTTGGTAAAATTTGATAGAATAGAACAATTATAAAAAGACTGGTTTTTCACCAGTCTTTTTATACTACCTGACGGGTACGAATAAGAATAAACAGTGAAAACTAACAAAAAGGAAAGGTAAAGCAATGTTAAACGAATCATTAAAAAAACAGGTAACAGATATTTTCACCGGCCTGAAGGCTGAATATAGTTTTGACATCCATGCTTCAAAACAGCATAAGGGTTATGATGAATTGATAGCCCTACTGGAAGATGTAGCTTCCTGTTCCGAAAAAATAACGGTTAATTTTACAGAAAAGAATGGACTGTTATTCTATCTGAAAAAGAATGGCAAGTCAACCGGAATCTCATTCCGTGGAGTACCTAATGGACATGAATTCTCCTCGCTCTTACTGGCTATCCTGAACAGTGATGGAAAAGGAAAAAACGTCCCCGATGAATACATATCTAAAAGAATTAAAGAATTAAAAGGTCCGATTCATCTCACTACCTATGTATCGCTAACCTGTACCAATTGTCCCGACATTGTGCAGGCTTTAAATATGATGGCGGTACTCAATCCTGCTATTTCTCATGAGATGGTAGATGGCGCTATCAACCAACAGGAGGTAGATGCATTGAAATTACAAGGAGTACCAGCTGTTTTTGCAGACGGACAATTGCTTCATGTGGGAAGGAGTGAACTGGGTGAATTATTGACAAAGCTCGAAAAACACTACGGTTCCAACCATTCATCCATCGGAACCCATACCAAAGCATATGATGTGATCGTTGTGGGCGGCGGACCTGCCGGTTCGGCTTCTGCCATCTACTCAGCACGTAAAGGTTTGAACGTCGCCATATTGGCCGAACGGATAGGCGGACAAGTAAAAGAAACTGTCGGTATTGAGAACCTGATCTCCATACCAAAAACTACAGGCGAAGAGTTGGCTACTAACCTAAAGCTCCACATGAACGCTTACAACATTGATATTTTGGAACACCGTTCGGTAACAAAAGTAGAAATAGCCGATGGACAAAAAATTATACATGTAAACGGCGGTGAAATATTCACAGCCCCAGCATTAATTATTGCCACCGGTGCAAGTTGGCGAAAACTGAACATACCCGGAGAGTCCGAATACATAGGTAAAGGCGTAGCATTCTGTCCCCATTGTGACGGGCCTTTCTATCAAGGCAAACATGTAGCCGTAATAGGTGGTGGAAACTCAGGGATTGAAGCTGCTATTGACCTAGCTGGAATTTGTTCGAAAGTAACCGTTTTTGAATTTCTCGATGAATTAAAAGCCGACAAAGTGTTACAGGAAAAAGCGAAAAGTCAATCCAACATAGAGATAATTCTTGGTGCACAAACCACTGAAGTGATAGGTAATGGCGAAAAAGTTACCGGAATAAAAGTGAAAGACAGAAAGACAGAACAAGAATACATAAAGGAACTTGATGGCATTTTTGTGCAAATTGGTCTCACCCCGAATAGCGGGATTTTTAAAGATATAGTCAACACAAACCGTTTTGGAGAAATTGAAGTAGATACGCATTGCCGTACAAACATTCCCGGAATCTATGCAGCCGGCGATGTAGCAACCACCCCATACAAGCAAATAATCATAGCAATGGGAGAAGGAGCCAAAGCTGCGCTAAGTGCCTTTGAAGATCGCATACGCGGCGTTTTGGTACATTGAATCAAACGTTTCAGCTTTTAAACGGAAATCTCAGAAGACATTTATTTCTTCAAAAAACCATTATGATGTCTTGAGGAAATCATTACGATTAGCTTTATAAAGACATCACAGTGGTTCTTTAACAAAAACTAACTACTAAATTGTAACTATTCAGCCGCAGGCAAGGAAACCACAGTTACCAAGGGAACGACTAAAACATCGTTTTCGCATCAATAAGCAAATTGATTTAAGTCTGTACCATAAGCTTTTAACGTTTTTGAACTCAGATTTTTCTCAAATTGACAGTGAAAAAGAAAACTTTTCATTACTTCATTCATGCTCATCTTAATCACATTTTTGTTTAACTTCTTAGTATTCATATATTTCCCTATTTAAAACTAATCTGTGAAGTAACAGATTTATGATGTAGAACTCAAATGCGGCTTAGAAATGCATGTTTATGGAGTAACGTTTGAATCTCCTGTAGTATAGACAATAATGTCGTTACAAGGCATATCTGCTGGATGTTCA
>JAISDJ010000168.1 GCA_031264865.1 Tannerellaceae bacterium
GGCGGCAGCATTTCGGGACAGGTTCGGCAACCGAAAGAGTTTGCGCTCAAACATGCCGCTTACCTGTCGAACGAAATGAAGGCAACCGACCGGCTGATTCTCAAATACGGGCTGCGCTACTCCCTGTTTCAAAATATTTCCAACGGCGAAGCGGTCAATTATTTGAACCGTTACGAAGTGGAATCCGTCGAAAGCCATAAGCGGGGGACGGTGTACCACTATCAGCATCGCCTCGAACCGCGTGCGGGTCTTACTTACCTGTTCAACAGTGAAAATTCGGTCAAAGCCGCCTACTCCCGCACGGTGCAGTACATTCAACTGGCGTCCAATTCGGCGGCAGGCTCTCCATTGGATGTGTGGTTTCAGGCTTCGCAGAACATAAAGCCGCAGTTGTCCGACCAGTTTTCGCTGGGATACTTCCGCAATTTTGCCGAAGACCGGTATGAATTTTCAGCAGAAATTTATTATAAAAACCTGAAAGATGTGGTTGATTTTAAAGACCATGCCGAACTCCTCGGCAATACGAATCTGGAGCAGGAACTCCGTTTCGGTAAGGGTTGCTCATACGGTTTGGAACTGATGCTGCGGAAAAATACGGGGAAGCTCACCGGCTGGGTCAGCTACACGTATGCCAACAGCCGCCGGCAGATAGATGAAATCAACAATGGAAAGTGGTACCGTTCGCCATACGACAAGCCGCACAATATCTCCGTTGTTGCCAATTATGAAATCTCCCGCAAATGGTCGTTCGGGGCGAACTGGGTGTACGCAAGCGGGACGCCCGTAACCTATCCCACCGGCAAGTATCTTGTGGAAGGGAGCTACATGCCCTATTATTCCGGACGGAACGAATACCGCTATCCGGCATATCACCGTTTGGACTTGTCGGCGACCGTACAGCTCTCAAAGCCGGAAAGCCGGTTCCGCAGCGAACTCAATTTCTCGCTCTACAATGCTTACGGGAGGAAGAATCCGTGGACAGTCATTTTTACGCAGGACGACGAGCAACCCGACCTGACGTATGCCGAAAAGATGTACCTCTTTCCTTTCATTCCGTCCATCACATGGAATTTCACTTTTTAAATCAATATAAGATGAAGAATTTACGATATATTATATTTCCCGCACTCTGTTCCCTTCTCCTTTCATGCACGGAAAGAATGGATATTGATGTGGACGATGCGCCCCCACAATTAGTTATTTACGGGCATATCACCACCGACACCATGCAGCACGCCGTAACGGTTTCCCGCTCGCTGAATTATTTTGAGAACGCCCGTCCCGAAGGCATCAGCAACGCGACGGTTACTATCAGTACGGACGATGAAACGTATGTATTACAGGAAAATCCGACCGAAAGGGGAACCTATCTGACCGCTCCCGATGTATTCGGGATAGAAGGCAAGACCTATACCCTGAATGTCGCCGTCGAGTTCAACGGCGTAAGGGGCGAATATGAAGCAAGTTCATTGCTTCCACGTTCCATCCGCATGGATTCCGTCGCCCTGCAACCTTCGCCGCTCACAAGCTATATGGTGGATGTGCTGCTATACGGTCGGTTGCCCGAAAGCGAACACAACTACCTCAACGTTCAAGCCTTTAAAAACGGCGTTGCAATCAACGGCAAGCTCGCCAATTTCAGCATCATCGTCAGCGAAAACGCTGTGAATAAAGAGATATACGGCGAGCAGTGTCTTTACCTGTTCAGGAAAAACGACAACAGCGAGCTGATGTCGCAGAGCAGCGGCTTTACGCCGGTAGAGGATGGCGATTTGATTCGTATTCAGGTGAGTTCCATCACTAAAGAGTATGCGGATTATGTGCTGAACGCTCAAAAGGAATTGCAGGGTACGATGCCGATATTCAGCGGGCCGCCTGTCAATGTCAAGTCGAATATAAAGGCAGTGAGTCCGTCGGGAGAAAGCGAGGTTTGCGGATTCTTTACGGCTTATTCCAAACAGAGTAGCAGTCGGGTTTACAGGGAAGAGAAATAGCTGTGAGGCTTCTTATTAATAAAAAAAAGAACTCTTGATGTTCAGAATGAGGAACTTTTCGTAACTTTGCCGAAATTATAGTGGACAAATGATGTCAATGCAGAGATATATTGTTAATCAACAACTGATAGAAACAAAAATGGAGTTGTCGGATTATCAGTGGTTTTTAGCGATGAGGAGGAAGTTAATGGCAGAGAAAAAAAAGAGTATTACGTGTGGATGTGAAAATAATTTAGTAAGCTTGTGAACTTTTAATGTATCAAAATGAGTAAATCAATTAATTTACAGAATTTTAAAAGAGGATTTCCGGGTTTAGACCCCATAAGTGCCAATTATTGTTATGTGGCATGTATGGTTTGCTTACATAGAAATAACCATAGTGACGGAGTCTTATTAGACCTGAAAGGTGATATTGTTGCCACAATAATTCTGCAGTGGGAAGATTATTTTAATGACCAGATTGATAGAGCATGGAAAGATCAGGAATATACAACGGAACATGCCGCAATTTGTATATCTGCCATGTTGGTAAAAGAATGTACAGATTATACTATCATTGAACGATCGAGGAAACATACAGGCTTCGATTACTGGCTGGGGAAAGAAAATGATATACCGTTTCAAAAGTCTGCACGTTTAGAAATTTCAGGTATTTTTCAAGAAACAGAGCAGAATAATGTAGAAAAAAGATTTCAAATAAAGAAGAAACAAACAGAACAATCGGACAAACTCCAATTACCGGCATATATTTCAATAATAGAATTCAGTCAACCACGAGCATTTTTTGCAAAAAAATAGTTTTATGAATATCAGAGAGCTACATAATAAGTCCATGGAATTAGCCGGTTTGGCTGATTTACGAAAAATGGAAGGGAACAAAGTTGAAGCCACGTCCTTATATGAACAGTCATATTCTTTGGAATATGATGTTGCAATGAATGCGTATAAAGGACAGGTAGGCGAGCCTTCTGTTTCTGTCCTTTTAAGAAGCGCAGCCAGTCTTGCAATAAGTTGCAAAAAATTAAGGGAAGCGGAAAAATTAATTGCCTTGGCGCTTAGCGGCGAACCGCCTTTTGAAATTGCTGAAGAGCTACGCAATTTGCTTGAGGATGTTAATTTTCATAGACACCTTGAAGTGAAAGGGAGCGAACTGTCTGATGATGAAGTGCAGTTAGTAATAGCAGGTAAAGGAATTGGATATGGATATGCTAAGACAGATGAAATAATGAATAGAATCGACTGTTTTAAGGATTTGACCGTACGTACCATTGAAAGGGTAGCGGGAAAAAGTTTCAGAAAAAGTGGGCCTGTATCACCGGAATATAAAATTAATCCTTACATGACTTCTTTACAAGCGGCAAGTATGGCTTTCAGAATTAAATTTAGCAATCCACAAGAGCCTACATTGCAGGGTTTTGGTAGTTATGGTTCAATCATTGAAGATATTACGGATAATATATCTCTTATAAATGAAAATAAAATCAATATTTTAAAGGACAAAATAAAAGACACATCTTATTTTAATAACTTTATAGCTCTAACAAAAGAACTTGCCCCGGACGGGGATATTGTAAATCTTTTTGGTATAACCTCTATTAGAAGTGGCCAAGAAAGAAAAACTCTTTTAACAGAGAGGAAGGAAAAACTATCCGAAGTGATAAGAATTAGCCAATCCGATGAAGATGCTTCCGGTAAGACAATAGACAAAGGTTCCAATCAAACCATTACGGGAATATTAAAAGCTGCCAATGCGACTACGAATATAGTTAAAATTACGATTGATGGCACAGCTATTGCGTTGAAAGTTCCTGATGGGTTATCTGATATAGTGAAAAAATATTGGGATGAAAAAGTAACTATACAATACTATCAAAAGAACAAAAAAGATAAATTATTAGTTGATATAGAAAAATATAAAGAATAATTAATTGGATATTCGCTATGAGCCTCCACTCCATTCACCTTTACCATTCCGAAGTCGAAAAGCTAAAAGACTTTGGCGGCACGAAAAAAGAAACCGCCATCCGTAGCGCTTTCTACAACCTGCTGAACGACTATGCCCGTCAGCGAGGATTGGTGATGGTTGCCGAAATCAGCATCAAAACGGCGAACGGCAAAATCGTTACACCCGACGGTACGCTCAAGGACAGCCTCCGTCAGGATTGGGGCTATTGGGAAAGCAAGGACGAAGCCGACGACCTCGACGAAGAAATCGAAAAAAAATTTGCCAAAGGTTACCCGAAAGACAATATCCTTTTTGAAGACAGCCGCGTTGCCGTGCTGATACAGAACGGCGAGGAAGTCCTGCGTTGCTACATGAGCGACGACAGTGCCCTGCACCTCCTGTTGACGGAATTTTTCTCGTTCGAGCGTCCCGAAGTGCAGAATTTCCGTAAAGC
>JAISDJ010000256.1 GCA_031264865.1 Tannerellaceae bacterium
ATACTTTCTGACAGTGCGGGCAACCAATGGATAAGCATCAAACGTCAAAAGACGGATACGGAATCTATTGTTCCGCTGTTGGATATACCGAAAGAAATCATACGGAAATACGAGGGAACAGGCGAAGAGGGAAAAGTTTTCAAAATGCTTTGCATGAATGTGGTTTGCCGATACACAAAGGACATCGAAAAACTCTGTAAATTAAGTACTAAGCTGACATTTCATTTGGCTAGGCACTCGTTCGCGACTTCGGTTTGCCTCTCGCAAGGCGTTCCGATTGAAACACTTAGCCAAATGCTGGGACATCGGAATATCAAAACGACACAAATCTATGCGGAGATAACAGGGGCTAAGATAGAGGAAGATATGCAACTGCTTTCCGAAAAGATGAAGGATGATTATCTACTATCAAACAGCTAAACAGCATCAAATAACCGATATGCAGAGCCGTTCCCAAAAGGACGGCTTTGTTTGTCATTTATGGATATTATCCATAACCTTAAACCATTCACAGACAAGTAAAGTTTCATCATTTAATGTTTTTCCAATTTCAGAAAGCAATTTGGAATAATAAGGCTGATGAATAGCTTTCCAATTTTTTAAGCAACCGTCTCCTTCTTCAATAGCAAATTTCTCTGTAATATTGCCGAATTGTATAATTTCAATTTTCTCAATGTTTACCATTGTAACTTCTTGACCAAAAGAGTTTAATATGGAAAAGGTATTTCCTACCTCACTCTGCTTTTTCAACCCATTATGATAGTAATCCAATAGTGAAGATGTTGCTACTTTTTCTCCAATTAACACTTTATTTGCAAGGCTGTCTATTTCATAAGAGGAACTGCCAAATTGTATTTTTTCTATTTCTTTATTTTTTGTCATGCCAATTTACTGATTTTCACTCCCTTGCAAAGGAACGAAGAAAAAAACTAATATCTACCAAATACTATACTTTAGAGTGTGCTTTATACTCCTTCCACAAATATACAGAATTCTCCCCAACACATATATTTTTTCTTTTTTTAATTGATATACCTTTCATTCATGTAGGGAATAGATAAGACAACACTTTATAGGAAAATACTACCCGGAGCGTAGCGCAGGTGTGGAGATTTTCCTATAAACCGCTTGTGGCTTGGTGTTGACGTTCTATTACCGGAATGTATCTTTGTAAATCAAATAAATAAAGAATTTTACTATCTCTTATCTTGAAAAGATGATAGGAGATTCTTTACCGATACCGCATAGTTAGAGCCGTCTATTGAGTAGAAACCTAACTTCTCGGCTAATGCTTTGCTTTTCTCGTTGGTAGATTCTATTCCGATATGCTTAAAACCGTATTTTAAGGCTGTTTTTGACAGGAAACGAACAAAATTCGTTCCATTCCCTATACGTTCTTTTTTGAAGCGGATTCGGGCAATAATAGGTGGAAACAGGCTTTCTTCTCGCCTGATACGCAGATATAAATCTACTCGGCTGGTTCTTCGGCAGGCTACAACATTGTCGGGTGTCAGATAGACAAGGGATAAGCGGTATTTGAACCGCTTCATCAGGTATAAGTCTATCGCTGTTCGGATTTCTTCGTATTCGTTCATATTGTGGATTTTTTATTTATATACTCCGACCTTTCTTTGGCTTCTTCTTTTTCTTTTTCACTGGGGCTTGTTGTTCTTCCTCTTTGCCAATGTCGGGCGTAAACAAGCCCAATGCAGAAGATAAACCCAAATCAGGAAGACTGATAGATTGTTTATCTTCTTTCTTATTTCTCTGATTTACAGACTGTATATTTGAATTACTGTTGTCTTGTTTATATGCAACCTTGTGTTCAGTCGGTTCTTCCTGTTTGTCTGCCGATATGCCTATCTGCACATCTGCATTCATCTTTCTTTTTTCATCGGAAATTTGCAGTTCTTGCATTTTCAGTTGGTCGGAGATACTGCCGTTCTTCATCGTGTTATAGTATTCAAAGGATTCAGCTAAAGGGCGGTTGTAGCCAAATAGCTTGTCAAAGCCTTGTTCTGCCAGCTTGAACAGGTTCTTTCGGTCGAAACCGCCTTTGATTGCTCCTTTCTTGGTATTCTTATGGTTGGTAAGCGGGGATAGTTTTTTTTTGTTGGATTGGTCTTTACGGCTTACAATCAAATGGCAATGCATATTCAATTCATTGTCCGACCTGTCACGGTCAAAATGTATCTTTCCGTAGAATTTTATATCTTCTGCCGATAATCCTTTGTTGAAGTTCTTGGCATATTCGGGAATAACCACTTCACGGATATACCGTTTCATGGCTTCGGCTTGTTCCTGTTCTGTCGTTCCCATTGCCCGAAGTTCCTGTTCTGATGGGCTTACATGAATAGCGTAAAACTTGGCATCGGTCTTTAATAACTGACCAATATTTGTGTCTATATCCTTTATGACTTGGGATTTGTAGATATTATCGTCTGTCAGGTTGAAAAAACCTTCTGTATAGATTCCCTTTTCCATGCGCTCTAAATCCTCATGTTCGCAATAATCCGCCAATCTTCGGCTACTGCCTGCATTGTCATATGTTCCTTTGGACGGTGGCGGGAAATCTATGTTCATGGGATTAGCGTTATTACTTCTCGTTTATCAGGTCGTTAATCTCGGCTCTTAGGTTCTCTTTCCGTTTGCCGTCCATTACTCCGCAAACGGCAAGTTCCGAATAAAGGGCAATCAGTTTCAATAGCTTCTGATTGTTTCTTTGCTGTGTTTGGGTTTGGTTATTTATCGTCTTGGAATGATTGTCAATAGTAGCGTATAGCTTGTCAAGGCTTGCGGACTGGTTATTTATTACCACCGCTATTTTGCCGAAATGCTCGTCCAACTTCTTCAATACATTGAGAAGATTTTCCTTTGAAGTGGCGATTTCCAAATCTACCTTTTCAGATAGACTTCCGGCAACCGTATCGAATCGGACAGCAATAGTATGGCTTGTGCGTATCATCGGATTGAGTTTTTCTTCTTCGTAATGGCGAATGAAACGGATAATATCATCCTGTCGTTTGTTAATCTTGGCAAGCTCCGATTTTACCGATTCGGGAGCATCGGCAGGATTGATATGTGCCTTTTCCAAATACCGAAATGCCAGTTTTACAACTTCACTCTTTTTCAGCGAATAGCGTTTGCAGATTTTCTCTACCAGACCGCCCGTTTCCTTATCTATGGAAACGGTGGTATATACTATCTTCTGACCTTTGTTTTGCATGAGTAATTACTTTTTAATCGAATTTTGAATGATTAAACATCTGATAATTAGCGATAAGCTAAAAAGGCTAATTATCGGACTAATTACAGCGTGTTTTTATAACACGCTAAAGCCGAAGGCTTTGCCCCGCAGGGCAAGAGGGAAGAACAGGACTTGTCCAGTTCCCTCTTGCTTAATTTAGCGAAACAGACCGAAGCCGATAGGAGAGGTCGTTTCCGCTAAATGCGGAGCCATTTTTGAAGACATAAGCAAAAACAAGCCTTCATCCGCTTGCGCCGTTCTGCTTAGAGCATAAAAAGCAGAATCATTCCGTTTTTTCATCCTTATCACTCTTGGGGCGATTCTTTTCAAAGTCCTGATAAGTTTGAAAGTCCATATGTTCACGGACAAAGTTCCGAACATCATCCACTCGGTAATAGGTCTTATGACCTATCATACAAATAGGGAAGTTTCTTACTGGTTCGATGACGCTGGAGCGTTCGGTATGATACTTTCAGAAGAAAAGCCAAATCTTGGTTATCCAATAGCTTTTCTTCCTCGTCAAATACTTCTTTGGTGTTAATCAGGGATTTCAAGTCCTGACCGATTTCACTCAATTTCTTGGACAGCTTCTGCATCCATTTTTCAAAATCTTCATTATCTACATACATGATTTGTTTCGTTTTTCGGATTAATACTACTTATGTCCAATCGATTGACGAAGCAAAGGACGGAAGAACGGAGAAGCAGAAAAAGGGGAGTAGCTAACTACTCCCCCGAAAGTTTTTCTTAATAGGCTTATATTAAGCCTATTAAGAAAGGGTTATTTTTCATTTTGTTTATTCTGTCCTCCTTTGTCCTTTCGGATAATGAGGTTTCGCAGAAAGTCCAAAGCCTTAGTACGATTGAACGGTTTTCGGTCGAAAACTTTTTCCTGTTGGTCGTAGATACTTCCGAAATTGCAGTTAAACCCAAAATGTCCATTAGAACCATCGTGTGAACCAGGTATTATTTTTATATTTGCATTTCTAATGGACACCATTAGATGTTATTGGATGTAACGATTTGATATTCATAAGGATTCATGGG
>JAISDJ010000271.1 GCA_031264865.1 Tannerellaceae bacterium
TATTGAATATAAAGGTTCTAAGAAAACCGGAGGCTACTATTTAACCGATGAAGCAAAAGAAAAGCTGAAATAACTCATATCCTGCCAAAAACAAAGAGAGAGTTGTGAAGCTATGCCTCGGTGCCGCTCCACCGAATCCGGCCGGAAGCGAAGTGTTTCCACATTGTCGAGCTTCATCACGATTTCATACTTCTGCGCCCTGGCTATACTGCCGGCCAGCAGCACAGCCACACATACAAATAAGATTTTTTTCATGCGCTTAAAATTTGAAAGTTTATAAAGTTGTTTTCTTCTTGAAAAAGTGTAAATATACAAATAAATTGTATTAACGAAAGCGTTGATTGGGTGTATTTAATGAGTCATTAAATTAGGGTTCCGTCTGGGTGGTTCTTCCTTAGGTTATTTATTTCTGCTATCTTTGTTTCTTAATCTAAATTGAGAAACTTGTGGCTAAACAAATTGTTGAGACTCCCCTGATGAAGCAGTACTTCGATATAAAGGCGAAGCATCCTGATGCGATTCTTTTGTTCCGGGTAGGCGATTTTTATGAAATGTATGGCGACGATGCGGTAGTCGGCTCCGGGATTTTAGGGATTACGCAGACTAAACGGGCGAACGGGGTGGCTCAATATGTGGAAATGGCTGGTTTTCCTCATCATGCGTTGGATACGTATCTACCGAAATTGGTGCGCTCCGGCAAGCGGGTAGCGATATGTGACCAGTTGGAAGACCCCAAGATGACAAAGAAATTAGTCAAGCGTGGTATTACCGAGTTGGTAACTCCCGGCGTTTCGATTAATGATAATATCCTCAACCATAAAGAAAATAACTTTTTAGCTTCCGTCCATTTCGGAAAAGAGAACGGCGGAATAGCCTTTTTGGATATTTCCACAGGCGAATTTCTCACGGCGGAAGGAACGATTGACTATATTGACAAACTGCTGAATAACTTTTCCCCCAAAGAAGTTTTGATTGAACGGAAGAACCGGAAGCGCTTCGAGGAGCATTTTGGTTCGCGCTTCTTTACGTTTGAGCTCGAAGACTGGGTATTTACTTCCGATTCGGCCCATGACCGTTTGCTTAAACACTTTGAGACGAAAAGTTTGAAGGGGTTCGGTATACAGCACCTTCAGTTGGGTATTATTGCCTCCGGTGCTATTCTGCATTATCTCGATATTACGCAGCATCACCAGATATCACATATTACGTCCCTTGCACGGATTGAAGAAGAGCGCTATGTAAGGTTAGACAAGTTTACGGTACGAAGCCTGGAACTTGTCGGTACGATGAACGAAGGAGGAACAAGTCTGCTGAATATAATTGATAAGACAGTTTCCCCGATGGGTTCCCGTATGCTTCGCCGGTGGCTGCTTTTTCCGCTCAAAGATGTGAAACCGATTCAAGAACGGCAAGACGTGGTGGAATACTTTTTCAAGCATCCGGATACCAAAGAACTTCTTGAGACGTGCTTAGGACAAATAGGGGACTTAGAACGAATTATATCAAAGGTAGCCGTAGGACGTGTTTCCCCTCGCGAGGTGGTGCAATTGAAGGTTGCCCTGCGCGCTATCGAGCCTGTGAAGGAAGCTTGTGAACAAAGCGACGAGTCTGGTTTGTTACGTATTGGCGAACAATTGAATGTTTGCCCGATTATCCGCGACCGCATCGAAAAAGAAATTAATCCCGACCCTCCTTTATTGATAAATAAGGGGGGCGTTATTGCCAAAGGAGTAGACGCTGAGCTCGACGAACTTCGTGCAATTGCTTATTCGGGAAAAGATTACTTGTTGCAGGTTCAGCAACGTGAAAGCGAACGTACCGGCATTCCCAGCCTGAAAATAGCCTTCAACAATGTATTCGGCTACTATATAGAGGTGCGCAATACGCATAAGGATAAGGTACCCCCCACGTGGATAAGGAAACAAACCTTGGTGAGCGCCGAACGATACATTACCGAAGAGCTGAAAGAGTATGAAGAGAAGATACTTGGAGCGGAGGAGAAGATACTGGCTTTGGAATCCCGACTGTTTAATGAGTTGGCGCTTTGCCTGATGGATTATATTCCGCCTATCCAGACGAATGCCAACCTGATAGCCAGGATAGACTGCCTGTTGTCTTTTGCCAAAATTGCGTCGGCCAATAGATACATCCGCCCGTTAGTAGATGATTCGGACGTGATAGATATCAAGTCGGGGAGGCATCCGGTGATAGAAAAGCAACTTCCCGTAGGTGAGCCTTACATTGCCAACGACGTTTATTTAGATAGCAAAAAGCAGCAGATTATCATCATTACCGGGCCGAATATGGCAGGTAAGTCGGCCTTGCTCCGGCAGACGGCGCTGATTACGCTGTTGGCTCAAGTTGGTTGTTTCGTACCTGCCGAACAGGCGCGTATCGGTATCGTAGACAAAATATTTACCCGTGTAGGCGCTTCAGACAATATATCAATGGGAGAATCTACATTCATGGTAGAGATGAACGAAGCGGCTGATATCTTAAATAATCTTTCTCCGCGCAGCTTGGTGTTGTTTGATGAGTTGGGTAGGGGAACGAGCACATACGACGGTATATCGATTGCCTGGGCTATTGTAGAGTATATTCACGAACATTCCAATATGCAGGCTAAAACGTTATTCGCCACCCACTACCACGAACTTAATGAGATGGAGCGTTCGTTCAAACGGATTAAGAACTACAACGTATCGGTAAAAGAGGTGGGCAACAAGGTGGTATTCCTCCGTAAATTAGTGCCCGGCGGAAGCGAACATAGTTTTGGTATCCATGTGGCGAAGATGGCAGGTATGTCGAAAAGCATCGTCAAGCGGGCGAACGAAATACTGAAACAGTTGGAGTCGGACAACCGGCAAGACGGTATTGCCGCCAAACCGGTAAAAGAAATCGCTGCTGCCGGCGAAGGCTTCCAATTAAGTTTTTTCCAACTCGACGACCCCGTATTAGAGCAAATTCGCGATGAGATAAAAAATACGGATGTAAATAATCTTACACCCGTAGAAGCTTTAAACAAGCTAAATGAAATCAAAAAAATTATTACCGGGAAGTAGCAACCAACGGCTGCCCGGCAGATTTATTTGTTGATATCTTTCGTGATTTCCTGAATGTCCTGCAAGGTAAAGTTGCCTACTAGCCGGATAGCGGTGAAGCTACTGTCTGTATCAGCTAGCATCAGTAGATTTTTGACCTGTTCGCCTTCCATATCTGCATAGAAAGTAGCGCGTGTTTTGCCGTCTTTTACCCGCATGAGTTCCTGATGTTGTTTGTTGATGAATTGGGTGAACTCTTTCCGCATCTGGGGTATCTGGTCGGCCCGTTCAGTGGTTATTAGTTGCAGGGATTCTATTTTTCCCTTCATGTTCATCAGGTTGAGACCGACATTTGCAATAGTTGGCATCATTTGGAACATTGCTTTTGAGATATAGACAGAGGTTACATTGTCCATTTCGGCATATTTGTCGAATAATTTGTCTTGCGCAAAGGTTGTGGTTGTGCAAAAGAAGCACAGTATGATAAGAATATGTTTTGTTTTCATCTTATTAATTCTTTAAATGTTTATCTAATAGCTGGTTTACTTTTTCTATTTCTTGTTCGGCATCTTCTATTTTTCCGATTCCCTTATTCAGTTGGGTAGACATAAAGGCTAAGGCTTGTCCGGCTACGACGGCTGCTTCTTCAGGGTCGGAGAAGGTATCGGTCATGGATAGGGTAGGAGTTTGTTTTCCGGTTCCTAAGAAAATACCTATGCATAGCAAAGTGATGGCCGCAGCTCCGGTTAACCGGTATATAAACCGGCGAGCTTTCCGTTTCTTTTCATTAGCTGCCAACGCGTCGATATGCGCTTCCAGCCTCCCGGACAATCCTTCAGGGAGAGGTATCTCCAACGATTCATCAATCAAACGATCTACTTCTTTATCGTTCATAACTTGCTAATTTTAAATATTGTTCTTTTACTACTTTCCGTGCCCTCGAAAGAAGCACGCGTACGTTTACGGTGCTCAGACCGGTTATCTCTTCAATTTCTTCCAGCGAGCAGTCGTTTATGCCACGTAGGCGGATCACCTGTCGCTGTTTTTCGGGAAGTTTGTCTATTAGTTGTTGTATCTGCTTCGATTCATCTTGCTCAATTGCTTCTGTTTCGGGCGAAACACTGGTAGACAATGATAAGTTTTCGAATGCCTCTTCCTGCATATTCTTTCTCGACGAGCGGAGCAAATCAAAGCATAAATTCTTTACCAGTGTGACACAGAAGGCTTCCGTATTGTTTATATGGCCTAATTTTTCCCGTTTGTTCCATAGTTTGCAGTAAGCATCCTGGAGTATATCTTCGGCATCCTGACTGTTTCCGGTGAGTGCATACGCAATCCGGTAAAGGCGGGGATGATAGGGAAGGAATTGCCGTTTGAAGCTTTCGGCGTCCATCAACTATGCTCGTTTACAATTTTTTCAATGTCCGACTTCTTTATTTTCCCTTTGATACGAATCATCGCCAAGTCGTTTCCTGAAGTAAGCACCACTAATTCATGAATTATCTCATCCTTGATACGAATCATTACCTTGACGTGTTTACCGTTTTCATTTGCATTGATCATGGTTTCAAACAACGGGTCTTTCAAATTCCTAATCGCTTCCGAAAAGCGTTCTTTCGTATTATTATCACAATTGTCGAAATTCAAAATGTCGATATTCTCTATTCCCATGGTATCTTTAAACAAGCCGGCAATTTTCATCGTAATGCCTCCGATACTTACTTTATTGGCGTTTGCATGGCCTGAAAACTCGTTGAAAACCTGATTTATATTCTTCTGCCCATATCCGCCCTGGCAGATGAAAGCAATTATTACTATACCGATTATTTTCTTTATCATACTTTGTAATTTTTAGGTGTTACTACTTTTTTCTAAACCCTATCACTGCGCGCTCTTTTGGGGGCTTTTGTATCAAGACGGATGATGTTTTGATTTTGTTACAAAATAATTGAAAAAAGCATTTACTCGAATTATCTTTTTTACATTTGTGCACTTAAATTATAGTTTATGAAAAAGATATTGTTATTATCGGCATTGCTTTCTGTATTTTTGATCAGTTGTTCAGGGAACAATGATGATGTTGTTGAGGAAGAAGACCAAACGGTAGATCTTCTATTTAATGAACCACTTATCATGTATGGTTGCAGTGTGGAAGAAGTACAAGAAGCGGAAACCCGTAAAAATCCGGAACACATAGTTCTTGATGATACATACCAAGTATTGTATTATGAGGAGAACAAGAATAGCCTGGAATATGTGATTCGATATAATTTTCAAAATAATATATTATATCTTTTAGGCGTAGAATTCAAAGAAAAAATTAGCGCTGAATTATTCGACGCTCTTTGTTCTTCGCTGGCTGAAAAATATGAAGAAAACTCTGAGTGGCCAAATCTATATTTTAGTGAAGAGTTTACTATTTGGACTTATTATAGATCTACTATTCGGTTCGATTATTCTCCGAATGGTTATATTGAGGGTTTCATGCCGATTATTTAATATAGAAAAGCATTTACTCGAATTATTTTTTTACATTTATGCACTTAAATTATAGTTTATGAAAAAGATATTGTTATTATCGGCGTTGTTTTCTGTGTTTTTGATCAGTTGTTCAGGGAACAATGATGATGTTGTTGAGGAAGAAGATCAAACGGTAGATCTTCTGTTTAATGAACCACTTATAATGTATGGTTGCAGTGTGGAAGAAGTACAAGAAGCGGAAACCCGTAAAAAACTGGAACACATAGTTCTTGATGATACATACCAAGTATTGTATTATGAGGAGAACAAGAATGGCTTGGAATATGTGATTCGATATAATTTTCAAAATAATATATTATATTTTTTAAGCGTAGAATTCAAAGAAAAAATTAGTGTTGAACTATTCGACACTCTTTGTTCTTCGTTAGCAGAAAAATATGAAAAGGATGGAAGGCTATATCATAGTGAAGAGTTTACTATTTGGCCTTATTATAGGTCTACTATTTGGTTCGATTATTCTCCAAGAGGTAAGATTGAAGGTTTCATCCCGATTATTTAATATAGAAATGTATAAAAGGGAGTAACAACTCCCTTTTATTATTTATATTCTCCAATAGTTATTTATTTTTCCGTTTTTACTATAATCAGGCTCAATATTGTAAATAAATTCAATACTGTAGTTGTATTCATATCCAAACACATTATCAACATATGTATACCAACCATCCTGATTTTCATACTGTCTTGCAGCTGTTACATAATATACATGACGAACAGGCGAATTACTATAAGATGTATACCCATTAATAATAAATGCGTGTCCACCGCCACCAGTAGGCTTGGCTGCTCCCACGTATACCGGGAGATTACGGCTAATGTTATCCTCAACAATAGCAGGAGGGATTGAATATTCTAAATACTGGATGCTATTTTTATAACCCATATATTTAAATGCATCAGGAACAAATGCTGAAAAAGTACCGGAACCTCCTAAGTCATACTGCATACGAGTTTTGTAACCTATTTCAGCCAGAAAATTGGCAACCATGTTTTTGCCTGCATCAGAAAGGTTTTTTGCACTGAATGTAGCTGTCATCTGGCTCCAGTTATAATAGACAGACGGAATGTTCGTTTGGCCACTGAATCCATAATTCCTGATATAAGATCCTTGTGTCGGCCATGAATGGTATGCCATTATCTGGCCCATTGCCACAGCTACACATCCTACCGGAGCTTTTCCCCCGAATGGAGAATCATCAACAACTTTGGTTGTTACCATGGAAGGACAATAATTATTGTACGGTTGTGCTTGCCTCCAACTTGTTTTTAGACGACGATATCCTTCTGCTCCAAATGGGTTTTCCCAAGGGTCTTCTCCTTTGGTTTGAATTTGCGGTTCCATTTTAACACATTCATTGACAACACCGTAAATTAGTCCATCAATTCTGTCGAGCCAGAAATCTCCCAATCCTTCATCAAACGAGATAAAGTTGCCTGTTTCACTGTATGCAAAGATGCCATCGCCAAATCGTTTATCACCTATTCTTATAACAAAACCATTTGCTTTTCCTTCTTTTGTTTGGTAATCGAAAAGGTATACGGGAACTTCTTCTTCTTTATTTACTCCGAGGGTAGAAATAGTGTTCTTCGCCTTTGCTTTTGCTTTTCTAATCACAACACTTTTTTTAATAAATTCTTCTTGAATCGCTTCTCCGGCAGAACGTGTTTCTGGAGTATTACTTTTTCTTTTAGATAAAAAATTTGTGGCATCTTTAAGCGCTTCATCCATAGATATAGCATAGTTTTTTATTCAAGTCTATAGCTTACGAAGGCAAAGCGTTTGCTATCGGGAGCCCATGAGTTGACATTGATGGTTCCCTGTCCACCGAATAGGGCGGTGAGGATTTTGGGTTCGCCGCCTTTAGACGGGATAAGGAGTAACTCTACATTTTTGTTGGCAGGGTGGGAGTTGGGTTCTACATCTCCCTTTTTATAGGCGATGTAAACTACTAATTCTCCGTCGGGTGATACATGGGGGAACCATGAATTGCGAGTTTCGTCTGTTGTTATTTGGGTTTGTTCGGAGCCGTCTGCTTTCATTCGCCAGACTTGCATCAGGCCGCTGCGTGTAGAATTGAACCAGATGTATTTTCCACAGGGAGAATATTCGGGGCCGTCGTCTAATCCTTCGGCGGTAGTGAGGCGTTTTTCTTCTCCTCCTTCCACAGGGATTACGTAGACGTCGAAATTGTCGTTCCTCTCGGCACAGTAAGCCAGTTCTTTTCCATCAGGACTCCAGCCATGCAGATAACTGGGCGCTAATGGGGTGATAAGCCTTGGCGTACCTCCTTCAATCGGCAAGGTATAGACGCGCGACCGTCCGTCTTCTTTTGTTCCGTGGCTGATGGCGATTTGTTTGCCGTCGGACGATAGTACATGGTCGTTGTTGCAACGGATTGCGTATCCCGTATTGATTTCAACCGGTTCGCCAGGCGATTCAGGGGATATCTTATACAGTTTCCCTTTACTGTTGTAGATTAGCCATTCCCCGTCTGTTGTCCAGTTGGGCGCTTCAATTAGGTAGGGAAATTCTTTCAGGATGGTCGTTTTACCGGTAGTGATGTCTATTACATTCAAGACACTGGTTACCTGGGTATTTTGCGCCTGCAAAGAAGTGAATCCGAAAAGCAGGCATAAAACTGAATTGAGAACACGTTTCATAGAGCAAATAAAGATTTTTCGATTAGTGATTCATATATTATCTGATAAGCTTCTTTAAGCGAAGAAGCGCCTCTACATAGTAGTAGTCGGCATAGCTGAGGGGTACGTCTACTTCTGAGTTTCCCGGTAAATGCCCTGTGGAGTGCATTAATGTGAAGTACTGGTTTGTTCCCGGCTCTGCTAAATATTGGGGCGACGACAACGAACGAATCTGCTGTTCGGCCAACTCTAAGCATTGTTTTCCAAATTCTTCTTTATCCAATTGACTTAATTCAATCAGTGCTGATGCCATAATTGCTGCCGCAGATGCGTCGCGAGGTGTATCAATATAAGATAATCCATTATCTTTGAATACAATTCTAGGAGCGTTGAAATCCCAGTAAGGAATCTTGTCTTTAGGGAGGTTGGGGTGGTTCATGAGGAACGTAGCAATGTTGCGGGCTTGTTCAAGGTATTTGTTGTTACCGGTTTCGCGTGCCATCATCGTGTATCCGTATAGTCCCCATGCTTGTCCTCTTGCCCATGCCGATTCATCTGAAAATCCCTGGTGTGTTTGTCTGATATGAGCTCTGCCGGTAATTGTGTCGTACGATACGACATGGAAACTGCTAAAGTCTGGTCGGAAATGATTCTCGATTGTTGTCATAGCATGCGAATCGGCTATTTCGCGAAACATATCATTACCTGTTTCTTTAGAAGCCCATGTAAATAATTCGAGGTTCATCATATTGTCTATAATGACAGGATATTGCCACACATTCTTATTAGAATCCCATGACTTAATAGCGCAGATAGTAGGATTATACCGCGTAGCCAACGAATGTGCTCCGGTAATCAAAACGTCTTTGTAATGCGAGTCCTGCGTAATACGAAACCCATTACCAAAGCTACAGAACAACATAAAACCTAAATCATGCGTATTAGTAAGATTCTTAGCTGGCTCCACGCGATTGGTATAAAGCTCGGCGTACTCTTTTAATTCCGGCGTAGGATTATTCTCGTACAGATACCAAAGCTCTCCGGGAAAGAACCCGCTACACCACCAACCATAATTGCTGGTTTCCAAAGTACCATCGGGCTTGATAGTTTTAGGAAGCTTTCCTTCTTGATTTTCAAGTTCTTGTGCCATTAATACCGCCTGCTGAGTAGCTATTTGCAGTCCTCTTTCAATGACAACACTTATCGGCTCTTGTTTATCACAACTGATAAAAAACAAACCTGTAGCTAACAATACAAAAGATATAAGTTTTTTCATGGAGAATAAAGTTAATGTGTTTTCGCAAACATACATATAATTTTTTATTCTTCATATCATTATGAAGATATTTATTATCAGAAGTTCAGGTCTTTTTGCCGTCTCTATTTTTTATACATTGAAGCGGAAGTGCATGATGTCGCCGTCTTGTACGACGTATTCTTTGCCTTCTACGCTCATTTTACCGGCTTCTTTTACGGCAGCTTCGGAGCCGTATTTGATGAAGTCTTCATACTTGATTACTTCGGCGCGGATAAAGCCTTTTTCGAAGTCGGTATGGATAACGCCGGCGCATTGAGGGGCTTTGCTACCTTTCAGGTATGTCCAGGCGCGTACTTCCTGTGGGCCGGCAGTGAGGAATGTTTCTAAGTTGAGTAGTTTGTAGGCCAATTTAATCAGACGATTTACGCCTGATTCTTCCAAACCGATCTCGGCCAGGAACATCTGTCGTTCGTCATAGGTTTCAAACTCTGCGATTTCGCTTTCAATCTTGGCGGCTACTATCAGTATTTTTGCGTTTTCTTCTTTTATGGCTTCGCGGATAGCATCTACATATTTATTTCCCGATACGGCGCTTGCCTCGTCTACATTGCAGATATACATAACCGGTTTATTGGTAAGCAAGTATAGTTCATGGGCAATTTTTTGTTCGTCTTTAGTATCGAATGTTACCGTACGGGCGCTTTTTCCCTGTTCTAATGCTTCTTTGAATTTAATAAGTACGTCATATGCCAGTTTGGCTTGTTTGTCACCGCCTGTCTGAGCTTGTTTTTGTACTTTGGCTATGCGGCTGTCTATTGTTTCAAGATCTTTTATTTGTAATTCTGCATCAATGATTTCTTTATCCCGGACAGGATTAACGCTACCGTCTACATGCGTGATATTATCGTCGTCGAAACAGCGGAGTATATGAAGGATGGCGTCTGTTTCGCGAATGTTGGCCAGAAATTTATTCCCTAATCCTTCCCCTTTGCTGGCCCCTTTTACGAGTCCGGCAATATCTACTATTTCTACTGTAGTGGGAACTATTTTTTGTGGATGTACCAGTTCTGCTAGTTTATTTAAACGTTCGTCGGGAACCGTGATTACACCTACATTGGGTTCTATCGTACAGAAAGGGAAATTGGCTGATTGAGCTTTTGCGTTTGATAAACAATTGAAAAGAGTAGATTTTCCTACATTCGGAAGGCCTACGATACCACATTGTAATGCCATTTATATCGTTGTTTTATTGATTATTATAACTTATTCGGATGCAAAGATAGTTATTTATTTAAGACAAACCGAACGGTTTTGTTTCACATGAAACATGTAAGACAATTTGATCAATGCGCTTCCAACCAGTTGTTTCCTTCGCCATAATCGGCAATTAGAGGAACTTGTAGCTTAATAACGTTTTCCATTTCTTCCAATACAATTTTCTTTACTGTATCGAGTTCGTCTTTCCATACATTGAAATTCAATTCGTCGTGTACCTGAAGAATCATTTTACTTTTAAGCTGTTCTTTTTCAAAGCGTTTATAGATATTTACCATGGCTACTTTGATAATGTCGGCGGCGCTGCCCTGTATGGGGGCATTGATGGCATTTCGTTCAGCGTAGCCTCTTACAACGGCGTTGTTTGAGTTGATGTCGGGGAGGTATCTTTTCCGTTTGAACAGGGTCTCTACAAAGCCTTTTTCTTTGGCTTCTTCGATACTTTTATCCATGTAATCCCGAACGTTTGGATAGGTACGGAAATATCCTTCAATCAGTTCTTTAGACTCTGCACGTGGAATATTCAGGCGTTCCGAAAGGCCGAATACCGAGATACCGTATATGATACCGAAATTGGCTGTTTTGGCTTTCCGGCGCATATCTGTTGTTACATCATTTAGGTTTACACCATATATTTTGGCGGCTGTAGCAGCATGGATATCTTCGCCACTCCGGAATGCGGAAATCATATGTTCGTCTCCACTTAAGTGCGCCATAATGCGTAATTCTATCTGAGAGTAGTCTGCCGAGAAAAATAAACAATCTTTATTTTCGGGGATAAATGCCTTACGAATTTCACGTCCCATATCATCGCGGATAGGAATGTTTTGGAGATTGGGATTGGTGGAACTCAATCGTCCGGTTGCTGTAACTGTTTGATTGAATGAGGTATGTACTTTGCCTGTATTCGGATTTATCAATTCCGGTAATGCATCAATATAGGTGCTGAGTAATTTTTTCACGCCTCTATATTCTAAAAGTTTGCTTACAATCGGATGTTTAGAGCGTAGCTTTTCGAGTATGTCTTCGCTTGTGCTGTAACTACCGGTTTTTGTTTTCTTGGCTTTGTCTTCTATTTTAAGTTTTTCAAAGAGTATTTCTCCTACCTGTTTCGCTGAATTGATATTAAATTCAACGCCGGCTAACTCATGTATTTCTTGCTCTAACCGAATAAGTTCTTTTGTTAATACTTCGGAAGATTGTTTGAGCGCTTCCGTATCTAATGTAACACCCACTTCTTCCATTTCGGCCAGTACATATATCAATGGCATTTCAATGTCGTAGAAGAGTGACTCAATGTTCTGTTTTTTTAGTTCGGGTTCAAAATAGTTTTTAAGCTTGAGCGTTACATCGGCGTCTTCAGCCGCATATTCGGTTATTTTATTTATCGGAACATGCCGCATGGATAGCTGATGTTTCCCTCTGGGGCCAATTAATTCTTCTATATGTATCGTTTTATACCTTAAATATGTTTCGGCCAAATAATCCATTCCATGCCTTAGTTCGGGATTTAATAAATAATGAGCAATCATCGTATCGAAAAGAGGTCCTGAAACTCTTATGCCATATTTGCGAAGAACGAGTATGTCAAATTTAATGTTTTGTCCGATTTTTTGAATTTCCGTATTTTGCAAAGGGTAGGAGAGGAGCGATACTATTTTTGTAGCTTTGTCCTTATCAGCCGGAACAGGAACATACCAGGCTTCATTTTCTTTCACCGCAAACGACATTCCTACTAAGTTGGCTGTTAGGGGATCAATTCCGTCTGTTTCCGTGTCAAAAGCAAATTTTTTCTGTTCGGATAAAAAGGCGCTTAATTGGCTTATTTTTTCCTCTGTATCAACTGTATAATACTCATGAGGAGTCGAGCTTAAGTCTGCGAGACTTGAATTTTTTGGAGCAGCTGTATTTTCGGGCGCAAATTCGGCAAAGAGCAGACCTTGAGTAGGGATGTTTTTTACCGGTTTTTTCTCTTCTTCTTTTAATTTGTTAAGAAATGTTCTAAACTCTAATGCTGTGTAAATTTCGGCAAGTTTATTTTCATCCGGTTTTTTAAGGATACATTTTTTTGTATCGAAGGTAATGGGAACATCTGTTATAATTGTTGCCAGAAATTTTGAAAAACGAATTTGTTCCGCATTTTCAATAATCTTCTTTTGCAAGGATCCTTTTAATTTAGCTGTATTTTCGAGCAGGTTTTCAACGGTATTAAATTCTTCCAGTAATTTAACAGCTGTTTTTTCTCCCACTCCCGGACAGCCCGGAATATTGTCTGAGCTGTCTCCCATTAATCCAAGCAGATCTTTTACCTGATCAATGGATTGGATAGAGAATTTCTCCAATACTTCTTTTACCCCCATTGTTTCATACCCGCCCCCGTATTTAGGGCGATAGATAAAGACATTGTCTGAAACTAACTGACCGTAGTCTTTATCCGGCGTCATCATATATACCTGGAATCCTTCTTTTTCAGCTTGTTTGGCTACAGTGGCAATTACATCATCGGCTTCGTATCGCGGCACTTCAATGATAGGAATATGATAGGCTTCAATTATATTTTTAATGATTGGAACCGATTCACGTATGGCTTCCGGCGTTTCTTCGCGTTGCGCTTTATACTGTTCGTAAGCTTCATGCCGGAAAGTAGGGCCGGAGGGGTCGAATCCAACAGCTATATGGGTAGGATTTTCTCTTTTAAGTACATCTTCCAGGCTATTAATAAATCCGAAAATGGCGGATGTATTCATCCCTTTGGAGTTAATCCTCGGATTTTTAATAAAAGCATAATAGGATCTATATATTAAAGCATAGGCATCAATCAAGAATAGTTTCATCGTAATTAACAGGATTTAGTAAGACAATTGATGGTAAATATACGAAAAAAGCATCTTACTCAATAGTTTTTCTTATTTTTGCTCGTCTTAAATGGTTTATGGATAAAAGAAAAATTATTGAGAAGCCGGTAAGTGCCGAATATAAGCGTTTTAAAAATGAATTTGTGAGTTCGCTGTCAAGTTCTACTTTAAAGTTGCAATCTGCTATTGACAAGATAATGCTATCTTCGGGTAAGCATATTCGGCCTTTGCTTGTTTTGTTGGCAGCTAAAGCTTGTGGAAAAGTTACGGAAAATACGATAAATGCAGCCGTGCTATTAGAGCAGCTGCATACGGCAAGCTTGATTCATGATGATGTGATCGACAATACAAAGCAACGGAGAGGTGTTCCTTCTCTGAATGCTTTTTTTGATAATCGTGTGTCTGTATTGGTTGGCGATTATGTTTTGTCTTCTGCATTAGTACGTTCTATTCAGACTGGCGATTTGCGTATAATGTATATTGTTTCGGAAGTTGGCCGTGCTTTATCGGAAGGAGAAATTCGTCAATTAGAAGTAGTAGAGGATATTATTTTAGATGAAGACTCTTATTTAGAGGTAATTAAGAAAAAGACTGCGATGCTGATTTCTGCATGTACTGAAATTGGGGCAATTACAGCCGGTGCGTCAGACGAATTAATTACTTATTGCAGGCAGATAGGGGAGTATCTTGGCTATTGTTTTCAGATTAAAGATGATATTTTTGATTATTATTCAAATCTGAATATAGGTAAACCTACCGGTAATGATATTTTAGAAGGAAAAGTAACCCTACCGTTATTATACGCTTTACGAAAAACGGATGGCGACGATTCTTCTTATTATTTGCAGCTTATAGAAAATAAAGATTTTACACCCGATCATATTGACGAATTGATTTTATTCGCTAAGGAAAACGGTGGAATTGAGTATGCTGAGTTGAAAATGAAGGAATATCGCGATAAAGTGGTTGAGATTATGTATAAATTGCCACAATCTGATGCTCGTGATAGTTTGATAGAACTTGCCGATTACATCATAGAAAGGGAAAAGTAAAAAAAACCATCATAATGCCTTCAAAAAACCATTATAATGGTTTTGGAAAAACATTGTGATGGTTTTAGAAAAGCATTATAATGGTTTGGTAGAGGCATCATATTCTTTTTTCGGAGATAATAACGCTCCCAAAGAGAAATAATCCCATTGTATATAATTTGTGTTATTCTCCGATGCGATTAACTATATCTGTTGCTAAACTGCTTGCTCCAATCCTAAAATAAGTTTTATCTAACCATTTTTCACCTAAAATGCTTCTTACGATTGTATAATATCTGACGGCATCTTCTGCCTTTCTTACTCCTCCTGATATTTTTATGCCGATTTGTTGCCCGGTTAATTCATAATATTGTTTAATTACCTGACATATAGTATAAACAGCTTCAGGTGTTGCACCTTCGTATTCTTTACCTGTTGATGTTTTTATAAAATCTGCACCTGAATATATTGAAATTATTGTTGCTTTCTGTATATTATTAACCGATTTTATAGCTCCGGTCTCTAAAATGACTTTAAGAGTGGCCTCATGTGCACTTGCTTTAATTTCCTGGATGCTTTCGGCTAATTCCGGGTAATATTCTTCAAGCAATAATCCTATATTTAAAACTGTATCTATTTCGTCTGCACCATGCATAACAGACAATGCAGCCTCTGCTATTTTAACTTCTTCAAAGGTTTGAGAAGATGGGAATCCACCAGCTACGGCTGCTACTCTAACATTTTGTGCTGTAAGCGCTTGCCTTACGGTTTCAGTAAAGATCGGATAAGTGCAAATAGCTGCTACATTTGGAATATTTGGATGCAATCCTTCAAAATCGTTAACGCTATTTACTAATTTCCAGATACTCTCTTTTGTGTCGGTTGTTGATAATGACGTTATGTCTATGCAACCATGTAAAAATGTAAGAATTTTGGCAGTGAAATTCTGTTGTTCATGTACTCGTAGAATTTTATCTACTTCTTCTTTAATTTGTGCTTCACTACCTGCCGGTTTGAACTTGCTTAATGCTTCTTGATACTTATTCATATTACTTATAATTTATTGTTATTAAAATGCCGTGTATTATCTCGATTTGTCTTTTTTTCAAGATTTTTTTCGAAAGCGGTTGTTAAATCAATGCCTGTTTGGTTGGCTAAGCAGAGGAGAACCCATAGTATGTCAGCCATTTCGTCGGCTAAATCATATTTTTCATCACTTTCTTTAAATGATTGTTCTCCATATTTCCTGGCTATTATGCGAGCTACTTCTCCTACCTCTTCTGTTAGTATAGCCATGTTAGTCAGTTCATTAAAATATCGTTTACCATAGCTTTTGATCCATTGGTCAACTTTTTCCTGCGCTTCTTTTATTGTTATAACTGATATTTTCTCCATTTATTCTTTGTTTTTAGTATCTATTACAATTGTAACCGGCCCATCATTTATTAATTCTAACTGCATATTTGCTCCAAATGTTCCTGTTTCTACTTTTTTCCCGATAGTTTCTGCTGTTTTGTTGCAGAATGCTTCATAGAGAGGGATTGCAATATCAGGTTTAGACGCCCGAATGTACGAAGGGCGGTTTCCTTTCTTAACGGAAGCATGTAGTGTAAATTGGCTTACAATCATTATTTCACCGTTTATCTCTATTAGAGATCGGTTCATAATACCTTGTTCATCGTCAAATACTCGCAGATTGGCTATTTTCTTTACCAACCAATCGATATCCTCTTGTTTATCACTATCTTCAATACCTACTAATATCAATAATCCGATATCTATTTTTGATTTTATTTTGTCATCAATTGTAACTGATGCCCGTTTGACTCGTTGTATGACCGTTTTCATATTATTTTTTTAATTCATTCATTAATAATGTAGCTTTAGTTTCTCCTATTAATTCTTTCAGTTCGTTTTCTGTAGCTTCTTTCATTCGTTTTACACTTTTATATTTTCTTAAAAGGATTGTTTTTGTTTTTTCTCCTATTCCTTTAATATCGTCTAATTCCGAAGCTATTTGGTTTTTGCTTCTTAATTGCCTATGGAATGTAATTCCGAATCGGTGGGCTTCATCTCTTAATTGCTGGATGACTTTTAGTGTTTCGGAATTTTTATCCAATATTAAAGGGATTGAGTCATTAGGGAAAAAGATTTCTTCTAATCGTTTTGCAAGTCCTATAATTGTAATTCTATCTAAAAGGCCAAGGCTCTTAATGATCTCAGTAGCAGCATTGAGCTGGCCTTTTCCTCCGTCGATAATAATGAGCTGGGGTAATTCTTGATTTTCTTCCAACAGTCTTGTATAACGACGGCCTACAACTTCCTGCATAGATGCGAAATCGTTAGGTCCTTTAACTGTTTTGATGTGGAAATGGCGATAGTCTCTCTTAGAAGGTTTGGCCTTTTTAAATACAACACATGCTGCTACAGGATTTGTACCTTGGATATTAGAGTTGTCAAAACATTCAATGTGCATAGGAAGTATATTCATATGTAAATCCTTTTGTATGGTTGTGAGAATTCGTGTAGTGCGTTGCTCAGGGTTTAGTTTTTCTGCTTGTTTAAGTTTGTCGAGTTTGTATTGTTTCACATTTTGCTCTGATAGTTCTAATAGTTTCTTTTTATCTCCCTTTTGTGGGATTGTGAATTGAAAATTGTCTGAAGATTCAATATCCGGAATAAATGGGACTATAATTTCGCGTGCATTACTTTTAAATCTTGTACGCATTTCAATTATCCCTAATCCTAGAAGCTCTTCTTTTGGTTCGTCGAGCTTTTTCTTATATTCAAAAGTGTATGCCTGTACAATAGCCCCATTACCAATATGCATAAAATTGATATAAGCCGACTTTTCATTGTCGGTAAATGAAAACACATCAATATTCGTAAGCATGGGCGGTACAACGGTTGATTTCCCTCTGTAGTTTTCTATGGTATCATATTTGTCTTTTATAAGTTGAGCTTCTTCAAACTTTAATTCGGAAGATAGTTCCTTCATCTGGTCAAATAGTAATCGGCTGATTTTAGAAATATTCCCTTTCAGTATTTCTTTTATTTGACTTATATTTTCATTGTATTCTTCTAAAGATTGAAATCCTTCACAGGGGCCTTTGCATCTTTTTATATGATATTGCAAACACACTTTATACTTTTTCTGTTTTATAGTTTCCGGGGTGAGTGGATATTTACATGTTCTTATAGGATATAATTCTTTCAGCATTTGTAACATGACTCTGGCTGTGTGAATAGACGAGTATGGT
This sequence comes from Tannerellaceae bacterium, assembly GCA_031264865.1. GTDB lineage: Bacteria > Bacteroidota > Bacteroidia > Bacteroidales > Tannerellaceae > DFXE01. Next base: position 17,902 of record JAISDJ010000271.1, read on the forward strand.
CCAAAATAGTGAGAACCGTCTTTTACCAGATTCCTTGTCTGGTATATACGTGGAAAGTATTCATTTTTTAAAACAATAGAAGGATATGTTTTGTCATCTTTCAGCATTACATTGTAACGAGGGCGGTATTGCTTGATTAAACTGTTTTCTAAATGGAGCGCATCTTCTTCTGTGTCTACTACAATGTATTTAATGTCTTGTATTTGTTTTACCAAAACATATGTTTTACGATTGTCAAGCGTTTTATTGAAATATGAAGATACTCTCTTTTTGAGATTCTTGGCCTTTCCTACATATATGATTGTGCCTTTGCTGTCGAAATATTGATAACAACCCGGTTTCTCTGGGATTATAGAAATAATAGAGGAAAGCCTTTCTTTATAATCGTCGTTGATAATACGATCTATGTCTCTTGTAATGTTGTCACTCATTTTAATTTGCGTTTCACGTGGAACATTTTAACTTTCTATCTTCCTAAGAACACAAGCAAGATGTTAATGTCGCTTGGCGATATGCCAGGGATTCTGCTTGCCTGTGCTATTGTGTCCGGATTTATTTTTGTGAGTTTTTGCCTTGCTTCAGTAGATAATGATTGTATGTCGTTATAGTT
>JAISDJ010000300.1 GCA_031264865.1 Tannerellaceae bacterium
GCATTTGCTTTTACCAGGTTTTCCATCCGTTGCCGTTCGGTTCGGGCGGTGGCGATTTGTTGTTCCAGTACGGCGATTTGTTTGCGGATGTCGGGTTTGCGGATGTCTACGGCTTTCAGGCCGGCGGCTAATTGTTGCTTTTTCAAGTAAAGCTGTGCGCTGTCTATATATCCTACGTAGTCTCCTCCATTGATACGATCGCCTTCGCGGATACCCAGTTCCATAATCTTACCGCTTGCCTCAGAAGAAACCACTATTTCGGTGGCTTCGAAAACGCCCGTAGCGTCCGCTGCATGTTCGTTTCCGTTGCAGGAACCCGTTAGTACGGCTATTATCGTTAATACGATACAGGTTGCTTGTTTCATCTTCTTATTTATTATTCGTTGTATACATATAATTATATATAGCCATCAGTTGGCGGATGCGATTAGCCGCTACCATTTGCTTAGCCATATCCTCTGCATTTATTTCCCGGATAAGGTCGGTGACGGAAATGACGCCATTCTCCAGCTTTACTTCCGCCGCTTTCTTGATGTTTGTCCGTAGGCGGACGATTTCGTCGCCGGCTTTCAATAGGTCGGTCATTTTTTGTATCTCTGTATTTTGCTGCATGAGTTGCATGGTGGTATTGAAGAGGAAAACATCTCTTTGTACGTCAATAGCCAAGCGACCGGTTTCTACTTTTCGCCGGTCGTTTTTAACCGTATATAGTTTCCCGATATTCCATGAGAAACGTACGCCTGCTATGTAGAAGGGTTCAAAACTGTCTTCCAGCATATTTAATCCAGGTCTGCCATATCCCCCCTGTACGAATAGTCCGATACTGGGCATTAATCCGGCGGTGATTTGTTTGTTTTGTGTGTTGATTAATTGACTGGCGGCTTCGAATGCTTTAAGTTCGGGACGCCCCACCCCCCAGCCCCCTAAAGGGGGGGTAGAGAGAATAGAAGGCGTAGTAAGGATAAGTTCTTCATATTGCCCCCCCTTTAGGGGGTTGGGGGGTGGATTGTTTCCTATCAATATTCCCAACATCTGGCTGTAGGCTTTGCGTGCGGCTTTTAATTCGATTTCTTGTTGACGGGCATTCAGTAGTTCCACTTCTAAGCTTTCTTTATCGGATTGATTGGCTACTCCGTTTTCCATCATGGCTGTGATACGGTCTATATTTACTTGTAATTCTTTTTGCAGGAGGTTGTTTTGACTAATTAGTTCGTCTTGCAGGAGACAGCCGAAATATAACTGGTTTACCTTTTCGTTCAAAGTGTACAGATCGCTTTCCAATTGTTGCCTGTCGGCTGTCGCTTGGGCTTTTGTCAGTTCGCGGGCTGATTGAATGGCGCCTCCGTCCCATATTGTTTGGGTTAGTTCGGCGGCTACCTGGTATTGGTCTTTGTTGAGCGTAGGGATCGAAAAGCCAGGGATGACTGCCGACAACTTTTCATTATCGAAAGGTAGTTTCGTTACGTCGCTTTGATAAGTGGCTTTGGCATTGACTGCTATCTGAGGTAACCAACCTTTAGCGGCGTTAGCCAGGTTGTATTGCTCCGTTTTGTTTATCAAATCATGTTGTTTGATAAGAGGATAATTGTTTCGCGCCAGCTCGTAGCATTGTGTGATAGTAAGCGCCTCTTGCGCTTCCATACAAAAGCTTACCGACAAGAAAGCGATTACAAGCAGTTGGATTCGTATCATATCATTTGTTTTTATTACTTATTTTCAGGTGTAAGCAGGTTGTACATAACTTCTTTAATCAATTCGACCCGCTGATCGAGAAATATTTCGAAAGCCTCCCGGTTCCCTTCCAGAAAAGCCGTTGTTAATGCATGCCTGGCTAAGTAAGGAAAAACGACAAGAGAGATTAAGGTCGACGCCATATCAATAAGCGGCCTTTTCCTGATGAGCCCCTTTTCCATTTCAACTATTATTTGCTCCCGCAGACGCAGGATCGGCACGATACGCTTGGAGTGTATCATAATGGCATGAAATAAATGTTCCGGGTCGCGATTCATCTCATTAACCACAAAAACAGGGAATAAAGGATTTTGCCGTATGGCTGCCAAATATTCATCAATAATCAGGGGAAGCTTTTCCAATATACAGGAATCTTCGTTCATGATTATTTCCACATTCGGCAGTATCATACTGATCAGTTGTCCGAAGATAGCTTCGAACAATAACTCTTTCGTGCGAAAATAATAGTGCAAAGAAGTCCGGCTGATACCTGTTTCGGTTGCGATGTCTCCCATTTTGGTTGCTTCGTATCCTTTACGGACGAATACTATCTTGGCTGCTTCGATGATACGGCTTTCTATGTCGTTGTTCTCTTCCATTACTACCTGTTAAATGTTATTATTTCTTTTGTCTCATATGTTTGACATATATGTCAAATGTAATATAAAAAAAGAGAGGTATATCATCTATACCTCTCTTTTAGTTATCTTTAACGATTAAACTATCGTCTCTATTTAATAGTACGCGCGGCGACTCCTTCGAAAGTTATTTTAACAGGATTTATAAATCCATTCTCATCAAAAGTCATCTGCTCGATGCAGGTAGCGCGGTGGTTGTGATGCGTTTCAGTCAACGGGCGGCGGTGATAAACAACGTAATAATCCTCTGAACCGGGTATATGTATCACAGAGTGATGTCCGGCACCGGTGGCCACTTCCGGGTCTTGTTGCAGGATTCTACCGATACGGTTGAACGGCCCCAACGGCGAGTCGGCTATGGCATAGGCAACGGAATAATCCGGGCCTCCCCAGCCCCCTTCGCTCCACATGAAATAATATTTACCCTTCTTTTTAAACATAAAAGGGCCTTCTGTATAGTTTTCCGGGGTAACTTCTTTGTATATTTCACCGTCGTCAAAAGGAACCAGGGCAGTAAAGTCGTCGTTCAGTTTTACGATATTACAATGACTCCACCCACCGTAATACATATAACAGGCGCCGTCGTCATCGAGGAAAACAAACTGATCTATTGGTTGCGCACCGTTTACGATATCGTTAATCAGCGGTTTACCCAGTAAATCTTTATAAGGTCCTTCGGGACGGTCGCTTACAGCAACGCCAATACCACCTGTTTCCCCCTCATGCACATCATTAGCCCCAAAGAAGAAATAATATTTCCCGTCTTTCCGGATAACCGACGGAGCCCACATGGCACGCTCAGCCCATTTAACTTCCGTATTGTCAAGGATACGAGAATGTTTCGTCCAGTTTACCAAGTCTTTGGACGAGAAACAGTCGAAGAACGTTTGTTCCTCATACGCATCACTCCACGTAGGATAAATCCAATACGTGTCATCGTAAATAATCCCTTCCGGGTCGGCATACCAGCCTTCCACTATCGGATTGCCACTCACGGCCACTTCCTCAGTCTTCCGGCTACAAGCCAGACAAATGCCAAGGAACAACAAGCTAAAAAATAATCCTCTCAGTATCATTAATTAAAGTAGTTAAAGAAGTTAAGTAGTCAAAGTAGTCAAGTCGTTAGAGTGTTTTTATCTTCTTAACTCCTTGACTATGTTTTTTACAAATTGGGCAAATATAAGTATAATTCCATTAAAAGCGAGAAGGGAGATTGCATCATCTTACAACTTTTGTTATCTTTGCCATTATGGAAAGGTTAATCATTACGTATGGAGGATACTTCGAAAGATTTCTTGAAACTCTTTCTTACAAGGAGATAATTAAGTTGAATTATATTATTTCCTTGCTTGAGACCAGTGATAGAATGCCTGCGAAATTTATTAAATATATACGTGATGGTTTGTTTGAATTACGAATGGAGTATAGCAGTAATATATATCGTGTATTTTTTATATTTGATGATGACAATATCGTTGTATTATTCAATGGATTTCAGAAGAAAACACAAAAGACACCTTTAAAGGAAATAGAATTAGCTCTAGAAATAAAGGAGGCGTATTATGCAGACAAATGATCATAAAATAAGAAATTATAGTAGGGTTTTAGCAGACCAATATGGTGAACATGGAACATCCGAACGTGCCGGGTTCGACGAAGAAGCGTATACTTTTTACACCAGTCAACTATTGATTGAAGCTCGTAAGAATGCAAGACTAAGCCAGGAAGAACTTGCCAAAAGAATAGGAGCCGATAAAGGTTACATCTCCAAAATTGAAAAAGGCGCTATTGTACCAAGTGTCGC
>JAISDJ010000330.1 GCA_031264865.1 Tannerellaceae bacterium
CGCGGCCGCAGTCTGCACCTCTTCCCTTCGTCGGTATTATCCGCATCAGGTAATATGGGTATAATCTCAGCCTGCACATCCTCCGTAAACAGAGGAAAACAAGCACCCCTTGATATTCATTCTGCAAAGAAACAAAAAAAAATGAAATGAATAAAGAACCGCCTCAATAAATTGCAGACGACATATCCGTTTCATCTTTTCGCCGTACACTTTTAATCGTCCCACAATTGTGGAACGACCGGCCCACCCCTGTGGGACGCATAAAAGGATACGAACTCACGATGACTTTTTCATCAGTAAATCAATAAAACGATGAGATGAGTTTACTACTTCTATCCGTATCATCCAGAACAAACTCTTTAACATCGCAGCTTATGAAAACCGATGAAAATTAATGCTCAATTCTTAATTTTTAATCAAATTGAATTTTCTGACATGCTTTTTATACAATTTTAATTGAAAGTTCATATCTTTACGGCACATGATATTTGCGGCTCTCGTCGTTTATCAGGTAAAGATTAGAAAATAATACTATTAAAAATGAAAAGTGTTTTTAGAAAAGTGGCGATTATGGCAATCGCGTTAGTAGCAATGAGTGTGGCGGCTGGTGCGCAGGAAAAGGGCGACATGGCCGCAGGTGGCAACCTCGTATTGGGTTCGGGCGACAGCTTTACCAATTTCGGTATCGGGGCCAAGTTCCAATACAACGTAACGAATCCCCTCCGTCTGGAAGGCTCGTTGACCTACTTCCTCCCCAAAAAGGAAAGCGTAGCGAATCTGGTCGAAACGAGTTTGAGCATGTGGGATTTGAGTGTGAACGGCCATTGGCTGTTTCCTGTAGCCGAGAACGTCACGTTGTATCCGCTGGCCGGGCTGGGCATACTGGGTACTTCCTCCAGTGCAAAATTGAATATGGGCGACTGGGGAAATTATAGCGGCAGTGGCTCCTCTACCGAGCTCGGTCTCAATCTCGGCGGCGGCATCGACCTGAAACTCACGGACGAACTTATCTTCAATGCCGAACTGAAATACAAAACGACCAGCTCGTGGAACAGATTACTTATATCGGCCGGGTTAGCCTATAAGTTTTAACAGGGGAACCACAGTTAATTCCGACAAATCCCAGCTTGTCCGCTAATTCTATTACACAATCAATCGCATCCTGATGATCGGATGCTATAAAACATGAAACCCCGAGAGATGAAGCACTTCTCCGGGGTTTACATCTCTGGGAGAATAATAAATAATTTCTCCAAACTCTGCCGCCTCCTTGAATTATTGCAGATATGATTGAAATAATGATTATATTTGTGCTGAATTACAAATGCAACAAGAATAGCTATGCCGAAATTTCCAACCGTCCTGCATTATAGAGATGCCTACATAGAGCGGATAAAACCTTTTATGCGCACTCCTATCGTTAAAGTAATGACAGGGCATCGCCGTGTTGGTAAGAGTTATATATTGTTCCAATTGATAGAACTGATAAAAAGAGAGGAAAAGGATGCCAATATTATCTATATCAACAAGGAGGATGTTGAGTTTGAAGAAATAATTTCTTATAGAGAACTGCACAACTATATTTCAGAGCGATTGGCCGGTAATAGAAAGAATTATATCTTTATTGATGAAATTCAGGAGATAGACGATTTCAGGACAACCATCCGTTCGCTTGCTTTAGACGACAACAATGATATTTATGTTACCGGCAGTAATTCCGAAATGTTTTCCGGCGATTTGGCAAATGAACTGGGAGGCAGATATGTTGAGTTCCGGATATACAGTCTGTCATACCTTGAATTTCTGAGCTTTCACAATTTGCCGAATGATGACGATTCGCTTGAAAAATATATCCATTTCGGAGGTTTGCCCTATCTGATACACCTGCCATTAAATGAAGCGGTGGTAATGGAGTATATCCGCAGTGTATATTCTACTATTGTATTGCGTGATGTAGTAGAGCGCAAAAAGATACGGAATACAGCTTTCCTTGAACAACTTATCCGTTTTCTGGCAAACAATACCGGCAGTCTGTTCTCATCAAACAGCATTAGTGATTTTTTGAAGAACCAAAAGATAAAGATTTCGCCGACACAGGTATCCGAGTACGCCGATTCGCTTGCCGAGGCTTTTGTCGTACACCGGATAGGCCGTTATGATATTGCCGGCAAAAAGCTCTTTGAGCGTGGCGAGAAATATTTTTTTGAGAATATGGGTATCCGTAATGCGATAACAGGTTATAAATCTCAGGACAGAGCCAAACGATTGGAAAATCTCGTTTGTAATCATCTGCTATTTTGCGGATATGATGTTAAAGTCGGAACATTAAGCCCCGGAGAAATAGATTTTGTCTGCACACGGGGAGGAGAAACGCTTTACGTTCAGGTCGCCATTGAGTTATCACTGCCTGAAACAATTATCCGTGAATTTGACAATTTGTTGAAGATCAAGGATAATTACCCTAAGATTGTTGTTTCGGGCGAACGTTCTTTTGAGAATACGTATGAAGGGATAGAACACGTTTATATACGGGATTTTCTATCTTCTACATTAACGCCGAAGCTATTATAATGAACCCTTGCGATGCCTTCGGTTTCCGGTTGAAAGGGAGATGAAACATCTCCCTCACATCTATATCTTCTCAAGCGTTGCTTTTATAAAGTTCCAGACTTTTTCTACCGAAGGGATATTTACTTTTTCGTCCGGCGAATGGGGGAAGCGTAAATCGGGGCCGATCGAGATCATATCCATATCGGGATAGATGCCCTGGATGATGCCGCATTCCAGTCCGGCATGCATTACTTTTACTGCCGGTTTTTTGTGGAATAAGTCTTCGTAGGTTTCGAGCATACGTTTCAGGATGGGGGAATTGACGTCCGGCTGCCAACCGTTATAGGCGCCGCCGTATTCTACCTTTGCTCCCGCTAAGGCAAATATGCTTTCAAGGCAGGAGCATAGATACGTTTTCCGGCTTTCGGAAGAGCTTCTGACTAATATCTTCGCTTCTATCAATCCTTTTTCGGAGGTCACCACAGCGAGGTTCGACGACGATTCCACCGTTCCCGGAAAATCCCGGAGCATGGTAAATACGCCGTTCTGGCAACCTTCCACGGCATTGATCAGGTCGTCTTGTATTTGCTCGGGAATCAATGTTCCGGGTAATTCTACTTTTTCGGCTACAAAGCGGATATCCGTTTCGACACCTTCATATTCGGTACGGAATAAGTCTTGATAATCAGAGGCCATCTCCCATAACATTTCCGCATTTTCGCCCGGAATGGTTATCACGGCAAAGGCCTCACGCGGGATAGCGTTCCGCAACGAGCCGCCCTGTATGGACGATAAGCGGGCGCCACATTCGGTAACGACTTCCTTCAGAAAACGGAACATCAATTTATTGGCATTGCCCCGCCCTAAATCAATATCAAGGCCGGAGTGCCCGCC
>JAISDJ010000143.1 GCA_031264865.1 Tannerellaceae bacterium
TAATAAGCTAAATAAAACAAGAGTAATGGGAAAAATAAGAGACCTTCCAACAGTAGAAATACAATTCGGCATTGAAAGATGTAAGGCGCGATTGCGTGGATACATGCCAATGGGAATTATGACAAAGGAACAAGTGGTGAATGCTTTGTCTCAATACAGGCAGGAATTAGCCAGGAGGAGCCAGAAGGAAATATTCGAGTATTTGGATATGTAGTATGAAAAATGAAATTGAAGTTTTAGTAACATGGGGAAATATACAGAATCAGAGTTAGATAGAGCTCGAAAATACTATAAACGAGAGCTTCGCGACGGAGATATAATTGATCCTAAATATTGGAAAACCAATCTCACATACGACGAGTATCGGATAGCAAAAAAATATCATCCTGACCAAAAAGAGCGTAACATATTAACTCCTACTTTAAGGAAAAGAATATATGAACGGGATGGGAATAGATGTTTGAACTGTGGTTCAATAGAAGATTTGTCAATAGATCATATAATACCTTTATCTAAAGGAGGGAAAACTGTAATTCAGAATCTTCAAACATTGTGCATGAAATGCAATTTGCAGAAATATAACAAATAAGTATTTATGGCAAGAACGAATAAGACAGGTATAGATTATTTTCCCTTAAATGTTGATTTTTTCCTCGATGATAAAATACAACTCATTGAGGCGGAATTTGGTATTAAGGGCGGATATATAGCCTTGCGTTTGTTGTGTAAAATATATAGTGAAGGATACTACTACAAATGGGGTTCCGACGAATGTCTATTGTTCGCAAAGAAGATAGGTGTTGAAGGCGTTTCAAGAGGATTGGTAGATGAAATAGTACAAGGGTTGGTTAAACGTGGATTTTTTGATGAAACCGTGTTTGACAGGTTTGGAATACTGACTTCACATGGAATACAGGAAAGGTATTTCGAGGCAACAAAACGGTATAAACACGTCGAAGCCATTAAAGAATATTTGCTTATAAAACCTCCGGAAAGCATTAATGTGAACATTAATTCGATAAATGTTGACATTAATTCGATAAATGTAAACATTAATCCACAAAAGAAAGGAAAAGAAAAGAAAAGAAAGAAAGAAATACCCTCTAACGAGGGTACAAAGAAAGATTCTGTCGAATCTTCACACTCTCCCGATTATGAAAAATTTCTTCTCTGGATGAATAATCATGCACCGTATTGTTCGGATACGAAAAACTTTCCGCACCAGATAAGCGAAGAGGAGCTTATCAAACTGAAAGAAAAATATACCGGACAGCAGGTGGCCGATGTGATAGAGCAGATTGAAAACCGGAAAGATTTGAGGAAACGATATACAAACCTTTACCGGACAGTGTTGAATTGGTTAAAAAAAGAATACAAGAATGGATAAACTGTTGCCATGTGATATTAACGCGGAAAAGGTCGTTCTCGGCACAATAATGGGCGATAGGAACGCTCTGTCGGATGTGTGGGAAATACTAAGCCCCGAGACTTTTTACGATCCGTTCCACAAAGAGATATACCAGGCTATTCTTGAGATTTCAAAAAGAGGGGACAGGCCGGACGTCGTCATGGTATTGAACGAATTGGCAAAGTCCGGTAAAAAGCCGGACGCCTTCCGGTTAAGCGAGATAAGCTCGTCTTACACCTTCGACCTGTACCAGCATGCCGCCCTGATTCACGACAAGGCCAAGCGGCGTGAATTTGTCAGTATAGCCATGTCGCTGAATAACTCTGCGCTTGACGAATCGAACGATATTGTGGATATCCTTGCCGAAGTAGAAGACAGGCTTAAAAACCTGTTTGCCACTTCAAGCGACAATATTCACACAATCAATGAAGCCATAAAGGGGGTAAAGGAGCAAATAAACCGGAATCACTCGGATGGTAACCGGTTAACCGGAACGCCTACCGGATTCTCGCAATTCGATTCAAAGAGCGGCGGCTTACAGAAGTCCGACCTGATCGTTATCGCCGCCGACACTTCGCAGGGGAAAACATCCTTGGCCGTTACGATCGCCCTAAGCGCCGCGCAACACGGTTCGGCTGTTGCGATGTATTCCATGGAGATGAAAAAAGAGCAAATCGCGGCGCGTATGATGTCTGTTGAGAGCGGCGTTCCCGCCAATACGATCCTCTACTCAAAGCTTACGGATGAGCAGTTTGATTCTATCGACAGAGGGCTGGCCAGGCTATACGATAAACCGGTTTATTTCGATGACAGGAGTACAAGCAACATCGACACGATCCTTGCCTCCATTCGCACCCTTAAAGCAAAATACAACATCGACGGCGCGATCGTTGATTACCTGCAAATACTGAACGTAAACATGAAGGGCGCGAACAAGGAGGCTCAAATGGGTGAAGTCGCAAGAAAATTAAAAAATCTCGCAAAGGAGCTTGACATCTGGATAATGGCGCTGTCGCAACTAAATCGCGATTCGACCAATACAGCCCCAAGTCTTGCAAGATTAAGGGATAGCGGACAAATAGGCGAGGCGGCCGACGTGGTTATACTGATCTACCGGCCGGAAGTCTATAAAAGATCCTTCCCCGAGCCGTTTCATAATGCCAACGTAACAAATACGGCATTAATCGACGTTGCCAAAGGACGGAATATCGGACTGCTCAAATTCTTATGCGGCTTTGATAAAAAGACTACTAAGTTTTACGAATTAGGCGAAAGCTCTATTCCGTATACGACAAAGGAGGAGCAGCCTTTTTAAGTTAAACAACTATAAAGCATGGAGAATAAAAGTTTGTATTCGATTGAGATTCAATCATTTATTTGTATATTTATATCATATTAATAAACCAATAAAAAAAGAGCAATGGAAGTTTCAAAAGTTTGCGAAGAGGTAAAGCTAACCTATAAGCCCAAAGTCAAAGCGTCTGAAAGGCCTAAAGTCAAATGTTCACAGGACATCTACCAGCTTCTTAAAGAACACGTATTTGACGAAGAAACGATCGAATATCGCGAAACGCTAAAGGTGATTCTTATGAACTGCGGAGGGCACGTGCTTGGCTTTCACACCATTTCCGCCGGCGGGACAACGGAATGCTGTGCAGACGTTAGGGTTATCTTACAGGTCGCCCTACTTACAAATGCGAACGGAATCATTCTGACGCACAATCACCCGTCCGGAAACGCATACCCATCACACAATGATGACTTTCTCACCGAAAAAGTAAGGAAATGTTGCCAGCTTATGGACATCAAATTCCTGGATCACCTGATTGTAACCG
>JAISDJ010000216.1 GCA_031264865.1 Tannerellaceae bacterium
GGCGAAGGGCTTATAACTCCTTATGCTGTCTGCCGGTTAGGGAGTAAAAAAAGAGAATTGAATACGGCCGGTTTTAATCAGCAACAAATGGAAGCCTTGTCGTCAAAATTGCTGGTTGAAAACATTTATGAAGATGAGGCAAATCTGTTCGTCAAACTAATGTGGGGATGGAATAGCGGTTCTCATTATATAACGTTTAATAAACGTACACAGAATCTATATAATGTGGGTAAGGAAGGGTTTCAAAATGATATTGACGGCGGCGTACCCTTTTTCCCTGACCTGATTAGAGCGGATGGCACAAAGGTAATGTGGATGCAGGCCGAGGACTTTATCGAACAAATAGTATCCTTGGATTACAACAAACAAAAAGAAAAATTCGGAGAAAAATTTGAGAGAGTCCGGACATTAGCCTCTCAAATGAAACCCGATGATAATCCGATTTTAATTCTATTACAATAAGTTCTGATTATGATCAGATTATTGATCCCGGAAGAATGTGATGTTTGGATAAAAATAGCAAGATAGATTTAAAATACGCAGGGAAAAATCCGACAGGTATTCATATATATTTTTCCCAGTACAGTACGGGGCGTTTCGTTTCGTCGTCCCATGCCCAGGGCGACTGTTCGTCGTCACCAAATGCGAAGCCGAATGTTTGTGCCCGCTGCTTCTCGGTCAGTCCATCGGGATAGCGCCACCACGATTCTTCCTGCGTGACGGAAAGAGAAACGGCCTCCTTGTTGGAGAACTTTCTCGGTTTCCGCTCCTGTCCGTTCTTGTATTCGCGGATGACAATATCTCTGCCGAAGAAGACAAGGGAGTGGCGATAGTTGCCAATGCCAATGGAGGCCGTAGGCATTGCGGTTGAGATGCCCGACTGCCCCTTTGCGCTTGCCTGGATCGTTTTACATAACGACACACTCCCGATGATTGCTCCCGTAGGATGGTTGTGCGCCGCAATGCCGCCCGACTTGACGATGGTTGCCGATTTCATCAATCCCGAGCCGACGATAACCATATCGGCTTCGGAGAAGACTTCCGCGGTGGAGTAACAGTTCTCTATCACATGACCGATCGCTGCGGTTCCCGGAGTGACGCTGACGCTGACACCGCCCGAACCCACGCCGATACCGAAGCTGCCCTTGATTCCATGCCCGTTTCCACCTGCAATACCACCTGCATAATTCATCGTTCTGTCTCCCTTAAGCGATACCGAGCCGGTGGAGTAGCTATTGGTGATTGTTCCAAAGTTGATGCCTGCAATACCGCCGCCGAATGTACCGTCTTCATACCAGGTAATGCCTTTCAGTCTGTGAGTCGTGGTATTTTTAATGCCGGCTTTCAACTCTATGACGGAGGCGCAGCAGGCGACCCATCCGTAATTGATACCTGCAATGCCGCCGATATACAGGATTGTCTGGCTGCCCGTGTAATCAACGTCACCTGCCACACGCAGGTTCTTCACCACGCCCCCTTCCGCGATCGTGCCGAACAGTCCGACCCTTGTGTTATCGGGAGAATCACCGAATCCGGCAATGGTAACCGTATGGCCGTTGCCGTCCAATGTGCCGCAGAATCCCTGTCCGTCACTGTCGCCAATGCCAATGGGCGTCCAATTGTCGAGCGTCAGGTCGTTTATCAGCACGTAATCGCCTGACAGTGATGTTTCGCTGTCGCTAAGCGCCGCAAGTTCCTCAGCGGTTCTGATTTCGGTTTGCGCTTGCCCGTCACTGGTCTGCACCTGCGCCGACGCTCCAATGCCAAGCAGCGTCGCCACACTTAAAATGATTGTACATTTACATCTCATGGTATCTCTTTTTATGCCCTTTATGGAACGGTTCATATTATTGCTTGTAAAGTGGTTTTACAAAGGTAATATTTTTTCCTTTCGAACCCATGTCATATACCGTTATCTACTTTTTGAATAATCAGAAATTAATATTTACCTTTGCACGAGATTTTGGTAATCGGGATAATTCATATCCCGATGAAAGGGAACCCGGTGAGATTCCGGGGCTGTACCTGCAGCTGTAATTCCTCATTATGTTGATTAAAGACTTACGTCACTATTCGAATGAATGGGAAGACTTTTAATCAGAGGAAAGCCAGAAGACCTGCCAGAATGGAATAATAAACACCGAGCTTCCAGGGATAGAAGATTGTGTAATACGGATACTCTTATTCAGTATTTCATAACAGTTTAATAAGCATAAAAGCTTTCAGGAAACTTGATGTTTTATTTTATTAAAAAATGAAATAAAATGAGATATTGTATTCTTTTAGTGTTGGTTCTTTTAGTTTGTCAGGTATCATTCGGACAAGCTATTACCGACTCTGTATCACTAACTTTAACTTTGGATGAAGTCGTTGTGACCGGAACAGGGACGGAACATTACCTGAAGGATGCCCCTGTGCAAACAGAGGTGATTTCGGGGAAAGCGTTGAGTGAATATGCCGGACGAGATATTGAAGATGTTCTGAATGGGTTATCTTCTTCTTTAACAATCAGCCGGAGTGATATGGGTAATAATCTACATCTGAATGGGTTAAAGAATGATTATATTCTTATCATGATTAATGGAAAAAGAATAAATGGCGATATAGGAGGGCAAAATGATTTGAGCCGTATAAACATGAACAATATCGAGCGTATCGAAATAGTGAAGGGAGCAGCATCTTCTCTTTATGGCTCTGATGCTATTGGAGGAGTTGTCAATTTCATTACAAAAAAGAATAAGGATAAGTTCAGTGCTTCCAATACTTCGCGCATAGGAGAATACGGCGATTTCAACCAAAACAACAACATAAGTTTCAGTCATGAAAAGTGGAACTCCACCACTTCTTTTGCATACAGGCATACAGATGGATGGCAAAATACGAATCAAGAATGGTATCGAGGCAAATTGTATGAAAACAGTGTGACTAAGACTGTCAATCATTCTTCGAATTATAGCATATCCGAAGAGCTTTCTTATCAAGCAACCCCTAAACTTCTGCTGAACGGGAACTTTACTTTTTATGAAAAATGGGCGTATCGCCCGACAGGAGTCCCTCAATGGAGACTGTACGACTTCTATTATCGTGACCAGACGTATGGAACAGGAGCCAGATATAACCTGAAAAATAAGGATTACCTGTCTTTTGATGTATCGTATGACCGCTATGATTATTATTACGATTATACGAGTCGGGAATATACCGATTATTATGACGAAAATGGTGATAGGATTGTTTACTACACAGGCGACCGCATGCTACAAACATCACAACGTCGTATATCAAGTAACTTGAAAGGGATATTTTATCTGAATGATAACAATACATTAAACACAGGTATTGAATACATCCGGGATAAACTTATTTCGCCTTTCCGGTTGCAAGGAGATGAAGAAACAGCATATTCTGTTTCCGCATATATACAGGACGAATGGAATGTAACGGAAAAACTGAATGTGACGGCAGGACTAAGGTTCGGCCAGCATAAAGAATTCGGACAAACCTTAACCCCTAAAATATCTGCTATGTATAAGCTTGGTGATTTCAACCTGCGCGGTACATATTCCAACGGATTTAAGGCTCCTACAATAAAAGAATTGTATTATCAGTATTATACTACCATAATGAGTACTTATAAAGCATATTATGGCAATACTGATTTGAAAGCGCAACAATCGAATTATTATGCTTTCAATATCGAATACCGTAAACCTACGTTTAAGGCCAGCATCACTGCTTACCATAATAATATAAGGAACATGATTTCGCTCCAGACAATACCGACATCTTATGAAGATAAATTATTGCTGGTAGAAGAAACCATGAAATATGTTAATCTTGCAAAAGGACGGACTTATGGAGTCGATTTTACTTTTGAGGCGATATTGCCAATGAATTTTAAGACAGGAGGCAGTTATAGCTATCTGGATGCTAAAGGACAACGTACCGACGACGAAGCGGCAGATGATTACATGAAACATGTATATATAAATGGGACTTCACACCATAACGCAAGTTTTAAGGTTTCGTGGGATAAAACATGGAAAAAGTATAAATCAGTCATTAGTCTAAATGGCAGGTATCAGTCAAAACGCTATTATTCCTCTGACGGGAATACAAAAGGGTATCAGATTTGGCGATTAAATACATCCCACTCTTTTCTAAATACAAAAAAATGGAAGTTAGATATGAATGTCGGGATAGATAACATTTTCGATTATGTAGATACCACCCCATTTGGACATAATAGAAGTACAACCTCTCCGGGAAGAAATCTTTATGTTTCTTTCATCCTGAAATTTCAAAATCAAAATAAATAGTTACCATAAAAAAATAATTTTATCATGAACAAGTTATTTAAGAGTTTTTTTGCATTAACCATCATCTTGTCAATGGGTTTATTTGTCGCATGTTCCGACGATGACGACAACAATGATGACCGAAATGCAGTTAAAATTGTAAAGAAGAATAATACAGCCCTGTTGCTGTGTTCATTCGGTAGTACCTATCAGCAACCTCAAGCTACTTACGACCAAATTATTGCAGATTATAAAGCTGCATATCCCAATACGGATATCTACATGTCTTTTACCTCCAGAACAATTGTTTCTCGTGTTTATGCACAATTAGGCATTGCCTATGCTCAACCTGATTTATGGCTGACTGCAATAGGAAAAGCCGGGTATGAGAATGTTTATGTGCAATCGTTGCATATCATTCCGGGCGAAGAATACCTGAGTTTGATGAATACAGATGTAAAGAAGAATTTTATGATTCCATATCCGGATGTAGTGGTAGCAAAAAGTGCTTGCTTACTGGAAACAGAAGAAGATGTAGATGCTGTAGCCCAAATACTTTACAGCTATTATAAAGTCCGTTTGGATAAAGGAGAAGTAGTAGCTCTGATGGGGCATGGAAATCCGGAAACCGAATATACGCATGCAAATCAACGATACGCACAACTTGAAACAGCATTGCAAGAGCTAAGTGGGGATAAAAATATTTTTATCGGTACGGTAGATTGGGGTGATAAAATGTTTTCTCATGTGAGAGATGAAATAATTGACTTTGCTGAAAGAAATGGGAAAGAATACAGTCAGGTAACAGTAAACCTTGCTCCATTGATGTCGATAGCAGGAGACCATGCGCAAAATGATTTACTGGGAGGTCTTGAAGATGGTCAGACAATGGCGGGAGTTGATCCTGGTGAGGATGATTGGGAAGCAGAATACAGTTGGACCTTAAAGCTCGGAAAACTCGGCTTTACAATCAGTGAAGACGGTTCAAATACTGACGAAAACAACTTTAATGTTGTTGGTTTAGCAGACCATAAAGCAATACGTACGCTGTGGCTGAACCACATGAAAGAAGCGATAAAAAATGCTGAATCCCGGAATGAACAGATGGGTGAATAAATATTTGTAATATTACTAAGGTAAAGCAATCTATACGATTGTTCTACCTTTTTATATTTATTGTGTTAATTTTCTTATTTCTCATTATTTATCATCTGGAAACAATACAAATGATATGAAAACTTTCTATTTATTACTTTTCTGTATTATTCTATCCGCTTTCAGTAGCTGTAATCAAACCGGGAACAGGCAAAATAAAAAGCTTTCAGGTGAGCAACCTGCTGAAACTGCAACCGACATAAGATACGCCAAAGGATTTAAGGTTAATGACTTTGCTAATTATAAATTAGTTGACGTGACAGACCCATCGGGCGAAAGCGATATTGTTTATAAATATGCCTTGTTGGAAAGAGGGACTGATAAAAAAGGCATCCCTCCTGATTATGAAGTTATAGAAATACCTGTGCAAAAGGTTATTTGTATGACAACTCTTCAGATTTCTAATTTCATAAAACTGAATGCGACAGCTGGAATTGTCGGAATGACAAGTACACGCTTTCTTTTTAACGAAAAGATAAACGAGCAATTAAAAGAAAAAAAAACTACTAAAATCGGTATTGAAGGTGAATTTGATACAGAGCTTATTCTTGCTCTGAATCCGGATATTATATTGGTATCTCCATTCAAACGAGGAGGATACGAAACAATTCGCAATATGGATATTCCGTTAATCAGCTTCTTAGGCTATAAAGAAAGTTCCCCGCTCGGACAGGCTGAATGGATAAAGTTTACAGCCATGTTATTAGGTCTCGAAGAACAGGCGAACAAACAATTCGAAGAAATCGAGAAAAGATATATGGAACTTATGGCTTTAACAGAATCCATAGAAAAAAAACCTACAGTTATGAGCGGAGAACTGCATTCAGGGAATTGGTATGTAGTGGGAGGAGACAGCTATCTGGCTCAGTTGTTCCGGGATGCCGGAGCCACTTACTTTATGCAAAATGATAATGAGTCGGGCGGATTTTATGTTGATTTTGAAACAGTTTATTCCCAAGGGGCAAATACTGATTATTGGCGAATAGTAAACAGTCACAATGAGGCATTTACCTATGAGACATTGAAACAAAGTGATGCACGTTATGCCGATTTCAAAGCGTTTAAAGAAAAGAAACTGATATATTGCAACTTGAGGGAAAAACCTTTTTATGAAAATACTCCGGTAGAGCCGGAAGTCGTATTGGCTGATTTAATAAAGATATTTCATCCCTCATTACTACCAGAACATACACCGGTATATTACGAATTATTGAAATAAATGAAACGACATACATTCTCTTTTATCCTAATTTTCTTATCCATCATTCTATTCTTTATACTGAATCTGGTGTTGGGAACTATCTCTATTCCGTTTTCTTCCATTTGGAATATTTTATGGGGAACAGGAGAAGAATCTGAAATCTGGCAAAATATCATTTGGAAATCCCGTTTTCCTCAGACTATGACCGCTTTAGTTTCCGGTGCCGGACTGTCTATCAGTGGACTACAAATGCAAACAGTGTTTCGCAATCCATTGGCAGGGCCGTCGGAATTGGGAATTAGCTCCGGAGCCAGTTTGGGAGTTGCACTTATCATTCTTTTATCCGGTAGTATAGGAGGAACGGCTTTAAGCAAGCTGGGATTGTTTGGTGAGGTGGCCATCTCGATAGCGGCTATAGCAGGAGCCATGGCCGTGATGTCAATTATCATAGCGATTTCCCAACGGATAAAGGGGAGTGTGATCCTGCTTATAATCGGGGTCATGATTGGTTATATTGCTACCGCCATTATAGGGGTACTTAAATTTTTCAGTAATGATGAGGATGTGAGGGCATATGTCATCTGGGGATTAGGCAGTTTCTCTAAAGTATCCGGTGGGCAGGTTTACACATTTGTCTGCATAATGATTGTACTAATCCCACTTTCTTTTCTGTTGATAAAAACATTAAACCTAATGCTGTTAGGAGAAGGTTATGCCCGTAATCTGGGGCTGAACATCAAACGTACACGCTTATATGTGATAACCTGCTCATGCGTTATCACAGCTATGGTGACAGCTTATTGCGGACCTGTTGTTTTTCTTGGTCTGGCTGTTCCACATTTATGCAGGGCTATATTTGTTTCTTCCGACCATCGTATATTGATGCCTGCGGTTACTTTGACTGGAGCATCTTTGGCTTTATTATGCAATTTAATTGCCCGTATGCCCGGATTCGAGGGCGCTTTGCCTATAAACTCGGTCACGGCTCTTATCGGAGCGCCTATTGTTATCTCTGTCTTGTTTGGTAAACGTAGAAGTGAAATTAATTGATTTATGAAACAGAGAGTTATCGAGATTAAAGACCTGTCAATTGGTTATTCTGTCAAGAAGAACACTAAAGTTGTTGCTGAACATATCTCTTCCACCATATTCAGCGGAGAACTAACCTGTCTGCTTGGTGCCAATGGAATCGGGAAATCCACCTTACTGAGAACGCTTACTGCTTTCCTTCCTAAGTTGTCGGGGGAAATATTTATCCAACAGCAGGAAATTGATGCATACACCGAGAAAGAGTTAGCAACACTTATCGGTGTTGTATTGACTGAAAAGCTGGACATAAAGAACATGACTACTCGCGAATTGATTGGGTTAGGCCGTAGTCCATATACCGGTTTTTGGGGAACATTGAGCAGGAAAGATAAAGAAATAGTTGACAATGCTATTTCTTTAGTAAAAATCACTCATCTTGCTCAACGTGTGATACATACACTGAGCGATGGGGAACGCCAGAAGGTAATGATTGCCAAAGCGCTTGTGCAGGAAACCCCTATCATCCTCCTGGATGAGCCGACTGCATTCCTTGATTTTCCAAGCAAAGTGGAAATTATGCAACTGCTCCATCAGTTATCCCGCAAGACGGACAAAACCATATTCCTTTCTACCCACGATTTGGAGCTGGCATTGCAAATCGCTGACAAGATATGGCTGATGGACAATGAAAACGGCATACGCACAGGTACTCCCGAAGATATGGCTCTGAACGGAAGTCTGAGCAATTTCTTTGCCCGTAAAGGAATTATTTTCGATCAGGATACGGGCTTATTCCGAATCGAAAACGAATTCGACAAACAAGTACGTTTGATAGGCCATGGACAAAAATACGCCATGATACGTAAGGCACTCTCAAGAAACGGCATGATGGCTTCACGAAAAGCCAATTCTGATATACTTATAGAAATCACAGACGCAGGGATAGTTATCAGCCGACTCTCACTGCCATCTCTTATTGTTTCAACTATTGAAGAACTTCTGGAGGAATTGGTTGTATGATATTGGTTTTCGGAGGTACAACAGAAGGAAGAAAATCTGCTGCCGTATGCGAGGAAGCAGGCAAGCCGTTCTATTATTCTACTAAAAGCAACAGCCAGGTGATAAAAACTGCAAACGGAATACATATCACAGGAGGCATGGACGAGAATCAGATGCTTTCCTTTTGCCTAGAGAAAGGCATCCGCCTTATTGTTGATGCGGCACATCCTTTCGCCGAAGTTTTACATCAGAATATCGCGATTGTTTCAGAGCAATTAAAACTTCCGGTTGTGAGGTACGAACGCAACTACTCCCAACGGAACAAAGACCTGCTATGGTTCAATTCTTACGATGAAGTGATGGATTATCTGGAAAAAACCAACGTTAATAATTTACTTGCTCTCACAGGGGTAAATACGGTTTCCAAATTGAAGCCCTATTGGCAAAAGCATAATTGCCGGTTCAGGATTTTAGACAGGGATGAATCGCACGATATTATAAAGAAGGAAGGCTTTCCTATAGATAATATATTATATTACAGAACAGAAGAAGACGAAACATCCCTTTTTGAGAAATTAAACCCGGAGGCTGTTCTTATTAAAGAGAGTGGAGACACCGGTGGCTTTAATGAAAAAACAGAGGCTGCCAAGCAGCTGAAAATACCGATACTGGTAGTCAAACGCCCAGCTTTACCGGCCGCCTTTGTTCCTGTTTATGGTGAGAATGGGTTGAGAAAGAAAATAGAGTTTCTATGTCCTGACTTCTTTGCGCTCAGGACAGGATATACAACTGGAACATGTGCTACGGCTGCTACGAAAGCGGCTCTTTTTGCATTACTGACCGGGAGAGAGCAAGAGTCGGTAGATATAACGTTACCAAGCGGAGAACTGATCACTCTATCTGTTTTTTCTACTTCTTTTGAAGGAGATAAGGTCAGTTGCTCTGTATTGAAAGACGCAGGCGATGACCCGGATGTAACAAACGGACAAGAGATAATCTCTACCGTGCAATTAAATCCGGATCATGCAGATGTACGTTTTCTGCAGGGAGAAGGGGTCGGGGTTGTTACTCTGCCAGGGTTAGGACTTGCGATTGGCGGACCGGCTATTAATGAGACTCCACGAAGAATGATAATACGGGAAATCCGAAACGAACTGCCTGAGGGAACAGGTATTGACGTGACCGTTTCTGTTCCGGGCGGAGGAGAAATAGCCCGAAAGACATTCAACCCCAAATTGGGTGTAGTAGGAGGTATTTCCATTATTGGAACATCCGGCATTGTAAAGCCTTTTTCTTCGGATGCCTTTATTGCTTCTATCCGTCGTGAGATGCAGGTAGCCGATGCCCTGGGCTGCGAACATGTGGTGATTAATTCGGGAGCAAAAAGCGAGCGTTTCATAAAGAGTATCTACCCAATGCTGTGCGATCAGGCGTTTATCCATTACGGGAACTTTATAGGAGAAACAATTAAGATAGCATCGGAACTCGGCTTTAAGCAACTAACCATGGGTATCATGATAGGCAAGGCGGTCAAACTGGCCGAAGGCTCTTTAGACACCCACAGTAAGAAAGTGATAATGAATAAAATCTTCCTTCTTGAACTGGCACAAAAAGCAAGCTGCTCTGCCGAAACGCTTCAAGCCATACAGACAATCACTATGGCAAGGCAATTATGGGATATTATCCCCGAAACGGAATACACCTTTTTCTCTCTTGTAAGTACGATGTGTTATGAGGTTTGTAAGCCGTTATTTACCAATGGAACATTGGAAGTTCTTTTGATTGATGAGGAAGGAAAGACTATAAAGTAAATGCATGCGTAAAGACAAAAGCTGTATCGTATGTTTCTTCTTTCTCCTTCCCAATCTCCGAAATTCAGAACTCCTATACTGGCCGTAAACTAAAAGGTGACAGAATCATAAATCAGGGAACCATCCCTTCTCAAAAAGGTCCGTACCTTTTTTAAGGAGATAGGAATGATATTCTCATTTCATTTCATTTCCTGAATAAGTGCTTGAACTCCTGTGAATACAATCGTGAAAGTCCGTGGCGGTTATCAATAGCCCTGCCGACTACAATCATTGTAGTCAGAGTGAGGTTATTTTCTTTTATTATCTTAGCTAAGTCCTTTAATTCTCCCCTATATATCTTTTCGTCTTTCCAGGTCAGTTTATAACAGGCAGCTACGGGTGTTTCCTGTGGATAATGCATTAATAATTCTTGTTGGACATCTTCTATGACAGAGGCGCTCAGGAAGATACACATCGTGCTTTGTGAACGTGCCAGCAGATGCAGTTTCTCTCTGTCGGGCATAGGTGTACGCCCTTTGCCACGCGTAAGTATAATGGTCTGCACCTCTTCGGGAATCGTGAACTGTGAACGTAAGGCGGCAGCCGCAGCCTGAAAAGAAGATATACCCGGGGTGATATGATACGATATATCGGATTGGTCGAAGAAAGCCATTTGCTCCTGAATAGCTCCGTAGATGCAAGGGTCGCCGGTGTGCAGGCGGACCACCAGTTTACCTTTGTCATAAAATTCTTTCATTAGTGAAAACTGTTCTTCTAAGTCCATAGATGCCGAACTCCTGACCACTGCTCCCTCTTTGGCGCAATAAGTCAGTTCTACCGGGACCAGGCTGCCTGCATACAGGATTAAGTCGGCTTCTTCAAGGAAATGACGCCCTTTTACCGAGACTAAATCCGGGTCGCCAGGGCCTGCACCTACTATTTCAATATGTCCCTGCCGTATCGCATCACGGTCTATGGCAACAGCAAATGTAAAATCGTTCCCTTCCGATAGTTTGGCTTTCTGCTTCTCCAATACCAGCATTCCGTAACCGGCACTTTTAATTGCCGTTGCCTCAGCAACTCCAGGTACAGAAACGACTTCTTCTACTTTGAATGAAGGATTAGGTACTTCAATGCCCTTCAGGTCGTCTGCTGTATAAATGTTTACAGGAATATCTTCAAATAACTCCTGAAGCGATGCAAGGAGTTGTTCCTCTTTCTTCAGGTCGATAGTCGAAATATCCTTTATGGAAGATGCGGCTATATTGCTTGTAGATAATGCATCTTTAATATATGCGCCGATACCTTCGGGATTACAATCTTTGCGGCAACCTACGCCCAGATGCAATATAGCCGGGTGATAATAAACCGTATTAATTCCGGCATCAGGATACAGGAACGGAGTGACGGCAATCAGTAATTCGTACTTCGTAAGGTCGATACCTGCATAATTATAGTAAACTGTAACATGCGGTGGGAGCGTGCGCTCCAGATAGGCTGTTCCTCTATCCTTTATGTCCAGCAATAAGGCAGTCGGCTTCTTATTGACAAAAGCAGTGAGCGGCTGGTTGAAGTCGGCGATATTGGAAGAAGTCGTCCAATCGAACTTCCCTCCTAATGTATCGAGCGCCCATAGATTAAGGCTGTCGCTTTGCGTGGTGATAACCGCTTCGCCACCGATGATGCGGGCAAGCCGTCCCGTCAACTCGTTAGCCCCTCCGATATGGCCCGACAAAACAGAAACCACATAACGCCCTGTGGTATCGATACAGATAACGGCAGGATCGGTATGCTTGTCTTTTATATAAGGCGCTATGCTGCGGACACATATCCCCATAGCCCCGATAAAGACAAGAACCCCGTATTGCCCGAAATTCTCCTCTACGCATTGGCTGATAGAGTCGATAACGGTAACGCCTTCGATACTTGCTTTGCTGAATACTTGCAAATCGGGAAACTCTTTCTTTATCTTTTCCGCTACGGGATATCCCGCTTCGGAGGTTAGTATAATAGCTTGCTTTTTCATCTTACTTTAATGGCTTTCATTACTTCTATCCTGTTGAAATCATCTATCTGTACAGATATGCTCTCCTTCAGGTTCAATTGATATCGTGTAACAGCTTCTTCGAAAAGCCGCCGGCTTTCTTCCGAAACAGAATTAAATATCACAATCCCATCGGGACGAAGGACATCGGATACTTTCCCGATTATCTCTTTCATCTTTCCTCCATGCCCTCCGATAAAGACAGCATCCGGTCGGGGAAGCGCCGATATATCCGCGTTCGTAAAATCACTGATGATGGACTGAATGCCCGGTGTACCGAACCTGCGGGCGTTGCTTCCTATCAGCGCCCTTCCTTCTTCCCTTTTCTCAAAAGCGATTACCTGCAAGTGCGGGAACTGCATCTTCGCCTCGATAGAAACCGAACCCGTACAGAAGCCGATATCCCAGAAGACCGCTTTATCTCTTAAATCCAGCATACTAAGGGTAAGTAGCCTTACGGGCATCTTGGTTATCATCTTTGCCCGGCCGTCCAGCAGGTTGAATTCATCTTCAGGAATGCCTAACGGCCTGTGCCGCTTATATGTCCGTTGGAGAATCAGGTTATTGGGGAAAGCGAATTTATGGTTAATAACATCTTTCAATTCCCATACAGAGACTTTCTCTTTCTCCTTGTTCCCTAATAATTCTCCTACAGACAGGGTATAATTGTCATACCCATAATCAAGCATCCGACGGGCAATCACCGGCGGGGTGTGCTGTTTGCTATCGGTCAGTACTCCGATTTTATTGTATCCTGTGATTAATGCTTCATCGAACTTGTGCCAACTACGTCCCGTCAACGATACGACGTGCATATCCTGATAGGGCATCAATAAGTGATGTGCCAACAGTTGCAGGGAGTTAAAAAAAGGATATAATATCATCTCCGCATCCGGCATTTTCCGTTGTATCGTATTGGCAAAACCGAAGAACAAGGGGTCGCCCGATGCAAATACCACCATTTCAGGATAAGCGTTGTATTGGTCGAAAACATTATCCAAAGGAACTACAATATCAATCCACTTATGCGCTTCGGGAAGCCATGTGGCAACTATTTCATGATGACGTATACCGCCGGAAAAGACATGGTGGGAAGCGATTATATTCCGCACCTCTTCGGAGAACGATTGCTCCTGATTATCATCTATGCCTATTATATAGAACTTCATTTCAATACAAAATAGATTAAGTCCCCATTATTTTATATACCAAATCCATATTTACATGGTTGCGGACATGGTCGGCCAGTTTGTCATATTGCTCTTCTTTAAAAACCTTGTAATCGAATGGCTTATCCGACAATTTATCGGAGTAAGGCGCAAGGATATAATCTATCACTACCTGATTGTCTAATATACCATGTATATACGAACCAAAACATTTAGAATTAACATAGTAACCGTCCGTCGTTTCATCCTTCAATATATTGAGAGCCGAAGGTGTGGCGTCTTTAACAGGAAGAGTGGTTCCCATGTGTATTTCATAGCCATCACATACTTCATCAAAACCCATGAATTTGAATGTTATCTGCCTGGTTAGTTTCTCTCCCTCAATTTGAGTTGACACAGGAAGTAAACCCAGTCCGGGTAATCGCTCTATATTACTTTCTATGTGGGTGGGATCGCATACGTCTTGCCCCATAATCTGATAACCTCCGCAAATGCCGATTACGGTTGCCCCTGCTTTATGAGCCTTTACAATGCTTTGCGCAACACCGTTTTTACGTAGTTCATAAAGGTCAGATAGGGTGCTTTTACTTCCGGGTATCAGTACAATATCTGCTTTTTCTATTTCTTCCATATTATTGGTGTAATAAAGATGTGCACGCGAATCACGTTCGAGCACATTAAAATCTGTAAAATTGGACATGTGGCGGAGCAATACGACAGCAATATTCACCTTGCCATGCATCGCTTGCAAGTTTTTAGTTTGCAGTGCTACAGAGTCTTCTTCCTCGATGTGTATATCCTTGTAATAAGGAACTACACCGATAACCGGAATGCCACAAAGCTCTTCCAACATTTTTACTCCCGGCTTAAAAAGCTTTATATCTCCTCTGAATTTATTGATAAGAATCCCTTTTACTAATTTTCGCTCTTCAGGAGTCAGTAGCAGGATAGAGCCATATACTGAGGCAAAAACACCTCCGCGATCTATATCGGCCACGAGTATGACATCAGCTTTGGCATGCATCGCCATCGGCATATTTACCAAATCAACCTCTCGCAGGTTGATTTCCGATATACTGCCGGCTCCTTCCATTACAACGGGGTTGAAACGTTGTTGCAAGCGATCGAAAGCATCATTTACTTCTTTTCTGAATTCATCACGTCCTTCTTTTCGAAAGTATTCATACGCTTCCTGATTCCCTATGGGCTTGCCATTCAACACGACCTGACAAACTTTATCACCGGATGGCTTCAGAAGCAAAGGATTCATATCTGTTTCACATGGAATACCTGCGGCTTCAGCCTGAACTACCTGTGCACGTCCGATTTCCAATCCTTCCGGGGTAGCATAGGAGTTAAGCGACATATTCTGTGCTTTGAAAGGCACAGGACGATAACCGTCCTGCAGGAAGATTCGGCAAAACGCAGAAGCAATGATGCTTTTTCCGACATCACTTCCGGTTCCGGCAAACATGATAGGATGTAATTTTGTTTGTTCAGACATCTCTTCCCGGTTTTAATTGTTCGGCATCATCGAATGTGAGTATCGAATTGATTAAGGTCGCAGCCAGATTGCTCCCTCCCTTTCTTCCTTCAATGATTAGTTTGGCGATATCTTTAAAAGGTTTAACCATGTGTTTGGATTCGCAGACATTGACGAAGCCAACAGGCGCAGCTACGATTCCCATGGGGCGAGCCTTTCCTTTTCTTATCAGTTCACAAAGTTCCATTAGCGCAGTAGGTGCATTGCCAAAAGCATACAGGGCATCAGGGTGTTCTTCTACAGCCAGCTTTATTCCGGCTTGCGTACGGGTTATGCCTTTCGTTCTGGCCAAGTCGGCTACTCGCCTGTCGTGCAGATAGCATTTCACTTCGATACCCAACCGCTCCAAAGCCCCTTTACGAATGCCGGAAGCTGCCATTGTAACATCGGTGATTATTGTCCGTACTTTTCCTTTCGTAAATTCATGATAGAGTGTTTCTACTGCATCTTCGTCCGTATAGAGTATGTCTTCCATATCAAAATCGGCAGTTGTGTGTATGGCATGGAGCAAAGCCCATTTCCTACCCAGAGGGATATCCTTGTTTTTCAATTCGCTTTCTAGGGTGCGAAAACTACGAATCATAATATCCTGACCAATACCGACATTTTCTTTTATGGTATCTCTGTAATATCCGCGAGGAGTAATAATGTGTTTGTTTTCAAATGTATAAGATTGAGAATTACCTATAATGATAATCGTAAACATATCTACATCTTCGGGATCTAATGATTCTAACGTTGTAATTTTTACTTTCTGTTCCTCACGCCCAGCCTGTCGGACGTATCCTACAGGAGTTTCCGGTGACCGTTCTTTCAGGAACAATTCAATCAGGCGATATAACTGCCAATATCTGCCATTGCTTTTCGGATTGTAGATAGCCGTAACGAAATCGGCAGTAGCGGCAGCAACAATTCTCTTTTCTATTTTATCCCAGGGGGTCATCAAATCAGATAAGGATATAAGACAGAAGTCGTGTCCGATGGGCGCACCTAAGAGTGATGCCGCTTTCTGGAAGGCGCTGATACCGGGTAAAACTTCCACTTCAATGGTGCTGTTTCTTTCTTTCTTCATTTCATAGACCAGAGGCGCCATCCCATAAATACCTGCATCTCCCGAACTAATAACACACACGGTTTTACCTTCGTCGGCATAACAGAATGCTTCTTTGGCTCGTTCGCGTTCTTTCTTCATGCCAGTGTCAATACATTGGGCATTAGGCTTTATCATATTTTCAATAAATTGAAAATAGTATTTATAACCGACTATAACGTCGGATGTTTTGACTGCATGCAAAACTGCCGGCGTAATATCCTCTTTTGAACCTGGGCCAATACCCACTATTATTATTTTTCCCTTATTCATATAAAATATTCTGTTTTTAAAGAAAAGATAAAGAACCATTTATTCAGGCACATATATCACCTCTCCATTATCAAGTTCATAGGCTATGCCCACACGTTTCCCTTTTTTTTGAGAAGATTGTTGATTCTCAGACGGAGTGTAACGTTTTATGTTTTCTCCTTCTTTAGTTATAATTTCCATATTTTCTTTACCTGGATTTTTTACTATTGTATAATCTTCTTCAGAAAAAACTTCTGTCATGTTAAAGTGTGCAACTAATGCCACCATAAGAGCTACAGCAAAAACCATAGCAATATCAAACAGATTGGCGACCGTTCCCATGGGGTCGGCCTCGTCGTTATTATGTAAAATCCGGTTACGCATCTCCTTTTAATTTTTTGCAGATAAATTCCAGATCGTTCATTTCATGGGCATACCAGCGTTGTTTGACTTGTAATGTGACGACGCCTATGGCTGCAATCAGCATACCTACTACTGTAGTGGCAAAAGCAACCTGCATGTTATAGGCCATGGAGGTGATATCTCCGTTTGCCAGCCCGACTAACGCCGGTCCCATAGGGATAAGCGTTCCCATTAAACCCAACATCGGACCGAGTTTAACAAACATCCGCGAACGTCCCAACTCTTTTTCCGCATCAACTTCGAAGTTGGCCAGTAAACGTTCGCAGTATGCATCATCGTGAATATGGGCTTTGAGTTTTTTGAGACAGCGTAGCAGCGGATTGTTGTGGGGTTCGGGCAAAGTGTTGAGTAGTAGTCCGGCATTACCTGTATTCATTTCTTCGAGTATTTCCGATAGTTGTTTGCGTAGTTGCATCCGTTGGTAGAATTCGCCGAAGAAGCCGCCTGC
Source organism: Tannerellaceae bacterium (assembly GCA_031264865.1). Classification (GTDB taxonomy): domain Bacteria; phylum Bacteroidota; class Bacteroidia; order Bacteroidales; family Tannerellaceae; genus DFXE01. The sequence continues at coordinate 17,442 of JAISDJ010000216.1, forward strand.
AAGGATGATTGCCCTGGCAAAGAAGAGTAACAGCAATACGATAACAGGAACCAGCATGCCGTTTGAAATCCAGAAAAGTGCGTTTGAGATAGTCTCCATATTTTATATTTTTAATTTCCTGTGATGATTATTCCTAATAGTATGATAGAGAGGCTGGCGATAAAGAGCATTTCCAGGCGGAGGCTTTTTTCTTTCAGTAATAACCTGAAGCCAATGGCGCCTCCGCTGATTAATGCAAAGACGGTTAATGCCATCGTATTAATTATTGTCTGAAAATCAACGCCTGCAATCTTGTAGAAAGATTGCATCAGCGCAATGCATATTACTCCGGCAAATAAGAATCCCGGATAAATATGAAGAAAAAGGCTCACCGCCTGTTTGAAGAAAGTCGGTCGGCTACGCATTCCCGGAAAACAATCGAAGCAAAAGGCAGTCATAGCAACGGCTTCGGATGTGATGCCAATGGAAGCGTTCAGCATGGCCGGACGTGAAATCAGATAGTTATTCAGAACAGCTTTTGATTGTTCGGTAGCCCAGCTACCGATATATAGCGTAAACAGGGCATATAATAATGCGGTGATAAGTATACCCCACCATGGATGAAATCCCGTTTTAAGAAGTGTACTCAATGTTATGAAAAGCATAAATATGTAAAGTATATATTCCATTTATGAATGATGCCTACGTCGTAAAATCCAGATTATAATAAGTACAAAGATAATGAAGATGACGATGCCGACAAGGAGGCTGCTTGTTGTTTCCGGATCATTCGGTTGTTGTGTGTTCCGTAGTTTTTCTTCTTTGAGTACTACACCATCATTACTGGCTGTTATTTCAAGAACCTTTTCAATATTGCTTTTGTAGGACGATGCTTGTCCTGGCGCTAATTGTCCGGCTATGAAGTCGTGCAGTTTCTCATTACCGCATACGAAGCCGGTACACCCCGCACCGTTTTTGCGGGTGTTTTCGGCATGTATGGTGGCGATGGTTTGAAGCTGTTCTTCTGTCGCCTGCCAATATCCTTTGCGGGCACTTTCGAGCATGACGGATGTCATTTCCTGATAAGCAGTGGGGTTTGTCCGGTCAAAGTATTCCTGAATACCCAGATTGTTTTTATCGGTGATATATATCCGGTAGAGGTCGTTAAATAGCTCCTGGTCTAACGCTGACGGACGCATCACATTCCAGCCGAAAATATTTCGGAAAGTTTCACCAAACATATGGGCAGTAGTAGCATCTCCTTTCATACGTTCTTTTATGAAAGTTGGATTAAGAATGGTTGCACGTGCTTCTATAGCAACAGCCTCTTTTACATTTTGCAAACGCTTGTTGTTTCGATTCCGATAGTCAGCCATATAAGCTTCCGGTTCTTTTCCAGTCAATGTTTTTATCGCTAACGACATACCTCCGGTAAACTCATACACATGGTCAAGCGACAAAGGCCCCCATGTATTACTTTGGCGTGGTTGAATAATTACATCGGTCTGATCGAGAGCGCTTGCAAGCAACCCTTGTTCCATAGTTCCCCAATTATCATCATCTCCATATATGGCGCCCATGTTATTCAGATAACCATCTACAAGTTCTGATTCATCGTCCCATTTTCCACTGTTTTCAGTGTATGATAACATACCTGTACTATAGCCACTGTTCACTGGTCCGAAAATGCGCATTACCGACATTTCTCTCGCCCGTTTTGGAGATAGTCCTTTTTCAACAAGTGATTTTTCTTGCAGTAGTGTTCCGTCAGCCACATAATTCGGATATATATCATTTGTTGCAGAGGAAGCCAACTGTATTGCTTCGGTTAGCATTTTAAGTCGCGAACCTGCAATGTCCCGCAGTTGTCCTGAGATTTGTATTACGATATTTATACGCGGACGTCCAAGTTCTTCTGATGGAATAAGCCGAAGATCCACAGCACGATTCTGTCCATCACGTACTGGCTCTACTCCAAGCATCCAGAGGGCTTGTGCAATGGTTGCACCTTCGGTGGTAATAAATTCCCCTGCCCAAAAAGTGTAACTTACTTTACGGGGGTAATCTCCATGCTTTTCTTTGTATATTTCAAGCGTATTTTCTGCCAAACGCTTACCTTCTTCCCAAGAACGTTTGCCGGGAGTCATTTCGGCATTGATGCTAAACATATTTCGTCCTGTAGGTAACACATTTGGGTTGAGTACCGGATCTCCGCCTGGAGTCGGAAATATGGTACCTCCGTTCAATCCTCGTATCATTGCGTTCAATTCGTTTTGTGAAGAGAATTGAAACAATTCTCTATACATCAATGCATTCTTTGTTGCATTGTGCAAAACTGCCGTGTCTTTAGGTGGATTTTGCAGAATAGACATTAATATATTTTTTGCCTTAGGCAAATATTGATGGTCTACAAAAGCAAAATTTTGTAATTGCTCCGTAGATATTACCCCTTTATCTCTGTCTGTCTGGGCCAGCTCGTAGGCCAGTTTGTCAGCGCTAACGGCCATTGTCGTGGTAATAAGGTCGCGAGGCGAATACACCTGCCCCAAAGTATAAAAAGCTCCCAATGTTTTTTCGTTGGCAATTTCTTCCATAAACATATCCAACTTTTCCAATTCCTCAGGAGTATAAGATGTTCCGGGAACAGAGTCAAGTTCCAAATCTCTATGAATACCCAGTTTTACTACTTCACTTTTAATTTTTATAGCAAGCGACCTCCTGTTTTCAATACCTTCATGCAATAAGTGATGAATATCATCAAGTAAAGCACTGTATTGTTGACGCATACCACTTTCCACAAAAGGCGGAGTCAGATGTGTAACCAAAACTGCGTGTGTTCGGCGTTTGGCAATAATACCCTCGCCTACGTTCCCCGTGGTATAATAGTAGAAGTGAGGCAGGTCACCTACAAGAACATCTGCCCAGTCGTTTTGAGACAATGCCACGTTTTTGCCGGGGGTATATTCCAAATTTCCATGGGTACCAAAATGTATAATGGCATCGGCTTTAAAACCTTTCTGCATATATAGATACGGAGCCAGATAACTGTGTGGAGGAGCGACAGGCATTCCGTGTACTAATTTAAAATCGTCGTCTCCCAGAGCAGGTCGGGGTTGAGGGAATAATAAAACATTCCCAAACCGGATACAAGCAATAGCTATTTCTTTTTCCCCATTATCTCTATCTTTTACAAGGAGTTCTCCCGGAGCTTCTCCATAGCGTTGAATTACTTCCCGATATTTTTCAGGGGCAAGTGTTTCATTAGCCCACTGTTCGTATTGCGACCGGGTGAGCCATACCGGATTTGCTGTGGCAAGAAATTCTTCCTGTGCACCGCGGGCATAGGAGCCCAGTACTCGTCCATCGGTTTGGATACGTTTGTCAAATGCTTCGATGGTAGAAGGTAGGCCAGTAAGATCGTATCCCTCAGCTTGCAAACGTTTCAGGAAACTATAAAGGGAAGGGATTACTTCCATACCACTGGCTAATAGCGCATCTTTTCCCGGTGATCGGAAATAGCAGATGGCTACACGTTTTTTTCGGTTGAGTTTGTCGCGAAGAGCCATATATTTAGTCAGATGGTTAATGAAATTGTTGATCCGTTCTTCTTCGGGTGTATATAAGTAATAGCCACTTTCGTGTAGGTTTTGGGTTGCAATCAACAAGGGCGCCATGGCTCCGTCTACTTCGGGTATGAGAACACGGGCGGTGAGTGTACCTCCGCTGACGGGAACCATCGGATCAAGCCATTCTTCTGTGGATTGCAAGAGAGGGAAGGGACAGAAAATTGGTATATTTTCGGTATGTAACCAGTTGATAAGAGTGTCGTTGCCTAAGCGTCCCATGGGTAAATATACAACTGCATCGGGATGAAGATCTCGTAACATCTGAGCACATTTATCGGAACCGGTAAGCGGATATACGTTCATACCCGAGTGAGTGAGGCGGGATATGAGGGTATCTATGTGCGCACGGTTTCCTTCGGTGGGGAATGATACGCCCGAAATAAAAGCAATATTATATCCATTTTCATTGTAGATTTCTTTGGCTTTCAGGTAAGTGGTAAGCTCGTCTTTATCATGGAAGTATTTACCATATTCCTGATGGTAATAAGTATTGGTGGGCATAATAAACGGCTCTTCGTATGTTTCGATAGGAATTTTGTGAGGCATCGCGATGTATCGCAGGTACCGTATGCCATTGCGGTAGTTTTGCCGGTTTGCATTTCCAAAATAATCGAGCAATGTTGTTTGCTGTTGATTGGTAATGTTGCGGTTTATGATTACGTTAAAATTACGTATGGAATTGGTAAAGAATAGGGTGCCTTTATTTGCGCTTTGTTCAATGGCTGTCATCTGTTCATCGCTAAGATGAAGTCCCCGGCCGTAAAAAACGACAGCGTCATATCCACCAAAAGAGGTTGCTTCTTCCGTCGGCAGACAGGTTACATGGATATGCCGGCTGTCGTTGTTCAGTATTATATCGGCTGCCTGTGCCGGCAGTGGGTTGACTATCAATATCCGTATTGGTGAGAACCAGTATTGGTATGCTCCTACTCCCAGACTAACCAGAAGTATTATTCCGGCTATTATACACAATATATTCTTTTTATATAGAAAGGAAAATGTTTTCATTGTTTTCTGATTGCTTTTCGAGCCTTGCAAATAATGTATTTGGAACCAAGTACCACACCACTTAGCGAAACAACCGTACCTCCAAGCAACAATACCCAGAGAACAGTTTTCCGTAGTGTGGGCGACGAGTTTAGCCCTTGTATACGCATGCGGTGCAGAGCGGTGTACATCCAGTATTTCCAACGAGCGGTTGTGTTTACATAACGTACGATGGCGGTTTCGGGATGAATATAGTAGCAACTATGATCTGCATCGGCTACAGTTATTTTCCATACGGGAAGGAGGCTGCGGTTGCGGTACATCCGGCTCATATCCCGGTAGTAGGTCTCAAATTCGATTATTTGTTGTATTTGCATTGGTACACTGTCTCCATGAATGGAACGGACTGCTTCGCTTACCTGATCTTCTGTCAGGCTTAGCGGACGGGGTACGGTATCCGAAGCATTGATGTAGTCTTCTGCTCCTCTGGATTTCAATGTATAATAAGGTTGCGAGTGGAAGTTACTCCATTCCAGTTGTACCGGATTCGGGTAGGAAGCTAATACTTCCCGGTAATCCAGTATATAGTTTTCAATCTTTGGTGCATCTTTCTTTATTTCCCGCAGCGGGTTAACTTCCAGGATTGGTTTGCTGATAAAGCCGGGTACTTCAGTTACGGATATCATTCCGCTGAAGCAGAATGTAAGGGTGAAAAGTCCGAAAAAGATGCCGGATATATGATGCCAGCGATACCACTTCTTGCGGTAGTAGGATATTCCTTTCTTTTTTTTACGGGATTGTTGCCAGACGTGGAAACCTATCCACAGACCGGCAATAGTCATCAGACAACCGATTGCTGCCAGCCAGGCAACAACGGTATTCCATAATTCTGTATTTTGTCGTAGCCAGGCAAAATAAATCCAGTGTGGAATTGCGCCTACCCATGCCCAGAAACGGCTGTTTCTATCGGTGAATTGTAGTACTTCTCCGCTTTGCGAACTTATATAAATCTGATGCTTGTCTCTGTCATTAAAGTAATATTTATAAATGGGAAATTCTTTCTTTAGTTCTCCAAAAGGTATCCACTGATCGAGTTTATTGAGTGTGTCTATATGATGTACCGGGGCTGAGCACCACAATGCTGCGATCTGATTAATACGGGCTCCATCCGGCACCGGAATGTTTTCGACAGCATTGGCAGGAAGTTCGTGTTTTCCCTTATCAGTACGGATGTGAAATATCGTTTGCCCCAGATAACGATTGAGAGTAAGGCTTCTTACCTTTTCACCTTCGGGAAGACGAGAAAGGATCGCATCCAGAGAAGGAAGGTCGGCCGAAAGAAGTTCCTGCTTCTGTAGTTTATTGGTAGCACTCGCCCGGGGAAACGAATGATACATCATTACAAAAGCGGAGAGAAACCATACAAGAAATAGAATACTGAGCAGCGTGCCCAGTATTCTATGTATGGTATACATAATTTTAGTTATCATATTCTATAAAAGATTTTTAATCCTCCCGGTCGCATACTCTGCCTTTTTCTCCATAATACCTATCGGTTTATGATAAAGCATGAAGCGGATATGCTCAATAAATATATCCTGTATAGCGGGATTTTGTCCCAGACCTTCCATGCGGGTTTCGACTTTAAAGCCTTCTTTTTCCAAAGCTTCTCTCCATTCACCATCTATATCGTTTCGGGCATGATCGCCAGCCACAAACATGAAAGGAATGAGTGTGACTTGATTGACTTTAGTGCCTTTCAGTTGAGCAAGCATAGTATCGAAAGTCGGATATCCTTCTATGGTACCCACGTGGAAATTCTGTAAGCCGCGGGCTTTGCACATATAGTCTATCATGGCGTATGTGGCTGTAATAGGGGTACTTGTTCCGTGTCCTACCAAGACCACACTTCCTTTCTCCGGTTTGGATGCTTCCAAGATGGATACTACGGTTTCAGAGTCTTCTACAGTGTACAGTAGCGGGTTACCGATACGTATTTCCCTGAAGAAAGGTTCTATAGTAGCCACATCTTTGCGGAGGGATTCCATTTCTACTCCTTCAATGATATTGGAACTTTGGATGATGATATGCGTGTATCCCTCACCACGCAGTTTGAAGAGCGCATCTATCGGGGTTAGTTTCTCAATGCCACGGGCTTTTAATCGGCGGACAATAATGCGTGAAGTGTATGCTTCACGCACTTCCAGTTCGGGGAAAGCAGCTTTTGCTTTGGCATTAATGACATCAATGGTTACAGCGCGGGTGTCATCAAAAGAAGTACCGAAGTGCACCATGAGTAGGGCGGCTTTGTCGCCTTCCTTCAGAGATGCCAGCATGTCGGAGGCGACAAAGTTCTCACCTTCGTGGGCGCGACAGAACACAGTGAGGTTGCAAAGAAGCAACAGGATAACTAATTCTCTCATTAAAGAAGATATTTTCATCAATCGTTCTCAATAACACGTATCATGTCAAATTTGAATCCTCCGTCTACTTCTGCACCCTTCTCTACAGTATTGGTCTTGATGTCGTAGATGTAGATGATAGCGTTGGTATCTTCTTCAGTATTCACACCAATGTAGGCCTTGTTATTGAAGATAACAGAGCGTTGCGAAAAACGGCCGCCGCTGTAAGCTATCTCCTTGCCATTGTAACTCAGGCGGGTTCTGGCACTGGTGGTAAGGTCGACGATGGTGTAATAGTGGCAGAAGTCACTGATACCGGTTTTAGACATAGACGCGTTTCGACTGTAAACCAGCGCCTTGTTATTGCCCAGGTACTGAACAGTCATCAGCTTGCCGTCGGAATCCTTAAATCCGTTGTATGAGGCGTCAAAGGAGGTTGCGCCGGCATTGATGCGTAACAGCAATCCCTGTTCCATACCGCTGGTTTCGCTGAAGCAAGCCAGATAGAGGTTCCCGGATTCATCATACATCACGCTATTCTGCATCAGTTCGCCGTATGCACTGCCTGACATTTCACTATCCACAGGAGCTACAACGTCGCTCTCCACAGCCATGGTGGTGGAGTTGATGACAACGGTGTGGAATCTGTCCTCTTTCGTGCTCACTTTGTCAACGGTCTTCTTTCCGTAGTAGAAATAGAATAGCTTGTTGTCAGCCTCGCGGTAAGTAAGTATCCCCGAAGTGGTGAAAGTGCTCCAACCTTCGGGAACCTCAATACTTAGTTCACCTTCGGCAAGGATGGTCATGTCGTCAGTATTCAGCTTTGTCCAGAGAATTTTGTTCGTTTCACCGTTGGAAGACATGATGATGAGTGTGTTGTCATCCAGCCAGGCGTGAGTATACGAACGTATTTTATAAACATTACTTGCAAAAGGTCGCTCTTTTATAACATGGATGGCATTGTCTTTGATCTGGTATTTGGTGAAACGGTCACCGCTATAAGGAATCTGATAGTAATATTTTCCTTTAGAAATAGATTCTATGGAATAATCACCCAGTTCTGCGCCTTGTTGTTTGATGGTGATGACGTCTTTGTCTGCCGTCAGCGTACTGGTGCTGTTGACAATAGTGGTATTAGAGCTGCTCATACCGCCATGTTTGCCTACGGTCACAAAGAGGTCAAAGTGATAATCACTTTCATTGATTCCCGGTTCCGGATCGGGATCAGGAGTGGGAGTAGGTATGGGTGTGGGAGTAGGAGTGGGAATAGGAGCGGGATCGTCGTCACCGGAACAAGCCGTGAACGAAAATGCCATCGTAGCAATTGCCGTAAAAGCAAGGAGTAAGAATTTGAACTTTTTCATTTTTAATTAATTTGAGTTTATAAATCAGTTAATAAATAAGCGAAATTTGGCAAAGAAAGCACGCCCGGGCTTCTGCAACTTATAGTTATCATAAGCCAGCTTATCGAGGAAGTTACTACATTCCAATGCGATGTTATATCGTCCATCCTTCCATGAATAGGCTATGTCGGCATTGCAGATGTGCTGGGTGGGGATACGCGCCTTGTTTTCACGGGCACCATACGCCTCCCATGTAAGGAAATACCAATGTACCCACTGATAGGTACATCCCAGGCGCAATCGGCTTTTGGACAGTACTATGTTGCGGAAGGTATAACTGGTCTCTACACTACCGAACATCCAGGGACGGTTGGGCACGCGATTGTCGTAGGTGGCAGAAGGTTTCCCGTTATCTTGATACTTCTGTTGATCGCGGGCATCCTGATAACTTAAATTGGCGGACAATTGCAACTTGTTTTGCCAGTCGTAACGCATTTCTCCTTCTACGCCTTTGATATGGACGGCTGGGACATTTCCATACTGCATCATACCTTCAGTTTCTGATACAGTAGCCTTAATATAGTTATCTACATTACGAAGAAAACCGCCTGCTTCATAATTGATCGTATGTCCGCTTGCCAGATGCCAGGTACCGAACAGAGTAATGTTGATATTGCTGCTGTTTTCCGGTTTCAAGGCCACATTAGCGTATATCGTGGTACCGTTCCCCAGCAACTCTCGTGCAAGTGGGAGTCTTACGCTATGTTCGTAGGAAGTTTTCAGGGAAAGAGGTTCTATGATGGTATACCGTAGCCCAACACCGTAGCCGAAGTAATTCTTGATTGTTGAACCTTGTACATCTCTCGAGCCGGTAACGCTGGGTATGTCGGTCTGACGGATGTTGGGTCGGTTGATATAGTCTTTTATGAAAAAGACGTTTTTCATCTTTTCGTTGAAAAGGAACTGGTTGTAGGAAAGTCCCAGAATATGCTTGATTACGACATCGTTTGATGCTTCGAACGCGGTGTCTACATTGTCATACCGATCGTTACCGGTACGGTTCAGCTGATAGTTGAAATTAAGGCTGTGGTAATTGTTTAGTTCATAATCCAAATTAACACGGATAATGGTCAGCGGACGTTCATAATGGCGCATGGTTCGTCCTCTTCCTGTGATTTCATTACGCGAACTTACAATGTAATCACCATCCCAGTTGTACTTCCGGTAGGCGGTATCCACTGTCAGCGAATGATCCCATGTGTGTGAGAGGGAGGCATTCAAAAGCATATCTTTCAGGATGAAGTTGCTTTTTTTATAGTACGTTGAGATGTTCCATGCATCCGATTTTCTTTCTGCCATGCCGTAGACTCTGCTTTGCACGGAACCGGTTTGTATTTCTTTATTGATTTTAGAGTAAGAACCAGACACAAAGAAAGCATCTGCCCATGGCTTGTTGACAAAACCGAGCTCTATTTGTCCCAAGAATGAAAAATAATCGTCGTGAAAACGCTTACGATTGACAGGTACATACGCATCGGCACTTTCATCCCACACTTCCACTTCCTTCATAGTATAATCATTCTTTGAGTAATTTATCCCAATTACTGGTTTGATAATCAGGCCGGTTTCAGATTCCACGAATTGTGCATTCAGATCTGTTTTGTGCGTATGGAAGGAACCGATGCTATAAGAAGCATCCAGATAATTTTCCTTCTCCTGCTTTGTGATGATATTGATTGCACCACCCAGAGCATCCGCCCCCAAACTGGCAGGTATAACTCCTTTGTAAATTTCAATCCGGTCTATGATGTTGATCGGCAGATTTGCCAGTGAAACACCACTTCCTTTAGTATCCAAGGGCATTCCATCCAAAAAATAACGAACCGAATTACCGGACATTCCGTTGATGGAGAGGTCGAAGTCTGAACCGACGCCACCTTCTTCACGAATGCGTACGCTAGTGGAGCGACCTATTATATTGTTCAGGCTGGCTGAAGTATTCTGTAATACTCCTGCAATTTTCAGCGCATTGACAGTAAACGAACCCTCTCGTATCCGTTGCACCTGGCTCTTACCATAAATAGTGACTTCGTCGAGGTCTACCGCGCCTTCTTCCAATACAAAGCTTTGCTTTTTATTGGATTGAATGGTGATTTCTGCGGGCAGGGTTGTGTAACCAACGGAAGAAATAACAATCTTATATTTACCGGGTAGCAATTCAAGGGTGTATGATCCGTTATCATTCGAATATGTCCCGATAGTTGTTCCTTCAATAGCTATTAATGCCTGTGGGATGGGCTTGCCTTTTTCGTCTTTGATCTCTCCCGAGATAAAGACTTTGCTTTGTCCATACAAACCTATTGAGATTAGGCTCGCTAGTGTTATAACGATAAATAAAAATCTCATTCTTAAATAATGTTTAATTATTTAAACATCATGAACTAAGATTTTTCAAAACACATTGGGCGAGTAATACCTGAGCAGATAATATATACGAATAAGTTACCTGAAATGCGTTTGTGCTTTAGCCTTAGTCCACGAAAGCTTTACAACATGTTTGGCAGGTCTTCTGACTTACTCCGTCTTTGAACGTCCTTCCCGTTCGTAATCGAACAGTGGTATTGAGTATTGTTCAAAGATTTTGGTGGAGCTTACAGCAGCGGGTCTGTTCAGGATTTGCACCTGATTCCCTTTTCATCTCTTTTCCGTCGTATTTGGAATTGTGACACCAAAACTAGCGCAAAGGTAATACAAATTGCTTAATTATCCTCGCTATGATCGATAAATTCTTAAAAATCATGAAATAGTTTCCATGCCAATTTTAGTCTTTAATGTTGTCAACCTCCGGCTTTTATTCTCAGCGTCCAGAATATTTTGATTATATTTGCCACCCTAATGAAAGAACGAATGAAAGAAATCTCCAGTTTTCTCATAGCTGCGCCACATTCCGGTTCCGGAAAGACCACGGTTACTTTGGGATTGCTGAAAGCTTTGAAGAACAGAGGTTATAAGGTACAGCCTTTTAAGTGCGGTCCGGATTATATAGATACCAAATATCATGATTTGGCTTCCGGGAGTAAATCTATTAACCTGGACTTGTTTTTATCTTCTGAGAAACATGTCGAAGACCTTTATGCCCGGTATGCTTCACAAAGTGATGTCTGCATTACAGAAGGGGTAATGGGATTATTCGACGGTTATGACAAGATGAAAGGAAGTAGTGCTGAAATAGCCGAAACATTGGGTCTTCCGGTTGTGCTGGTTGTTAATGCAAAATCAACAGCTTATTCGGTTGCTCCTCTATTGTATGGATTTAAGAACTTTTATAAAGGCATTCATATCATAGGATTAATATTCAATTTCGTTGGTTCGGAAAACCACTATGGTTTCTTGAAACAAGCATGTAGTGATGTCGGGATTAAATCATTCGGCTATCTACCAAAGCGCATGGATATAGAAATACCTTCCCGCCATTTAGGATTAAGTTTAGGGAAAGAATATCTGTTTGATGACTTTGCCAACAAAGCAGCTTCAGTGATAGAAGAACATATCAACTTGGATGAGTTATTGACATCTACCCAGACATGTATCAATATACCTGTTTCACAACAAACACCTCAACCAGGCACTACCTGTCCGGATGTTAAGATAGCCGTAGCATCAGACGATGCCTTCAACTTTATATACCACGAAAATATAGCCTGTCTGAAACGAATAGGCTGTATTACTTTCTTTAGTCCGTTGAAAGAGGCTCACGTTCCCGAGGTAGATTTAATATACTTCCCCGGGGGGTACCCCGAACTATTCTTAGAGGAACTTAGCAGAAACAAAGAACTTCACGAAAGTATCCGGGATTATGCAGAAAAAGGTGGTAAAATACTGGCGGAATGTGGCGGAATGATGTTTCTTTCGTCTTCCATTACAGATAAAGACGGGCGTGAATATCCGATGGTGGAAATATTTCCTCACAAGGCTTCAATGCAAGATATGAGGTTGAAGTTAGGATATCGCCAATTCGAATACAATGATCTTTCTATAAAAGGGCATGAGTTCCACTATTCGCATACCGAAAATGACGAGAACAGTATTGTTCAACAGTACAATGCCAAGAATATGCCGGTAGATACTAAGTTATGGCGATATAAAAACGTAATAGCAGGATATACACATATATATTGGGCTGAAATAGATAATTTATTTGACTTATTCAACTGATCATTATGAGAATTTACACAAGAGGCGGCGATAAGGGAAAGACCGGCATACATGGTGGACAGCGTGTCGATAAAGATAATATCCGGATTGAGGTGAACGGCTGTATAGACGAACTCAACAGCATGATTGGGGTAGTAAGGTCGTTTCTTCCGGTAACGCATGAATGGCAGGAGTTGCTATTCAGGATTCAGTCTGAAATAATGGTAGTCATGTCCCACGTAGCAACACCTTCCGACATCCGGGATAAAAACCCGAATAAGTTGGATATGGATATTGTGTTGTTTGTAGAGGACCGGATAGATGATTTAACCCGGCAAATGAATGATAAAGACAGTTACTTTATACTGCCTGGGGGCACATTGGTTTCCTCTCACCTGCACATGGCACGGACTATCGCCCGCCGGAGCGAACGGCGCTTGTGGACGCTGAACCGGGAAGATGAATTATCCCCTGTAATCTTACAGTTTGTAAACCGTCTGTCGGATCTCTTCTTTATTATGGCTCGTTATGAAATGCTTCAACAAGATTATACCGAAGAAAGATGGCAACACTTTCTATATAAAAGAGGTAAATGAATCCGATATTGGTACCGTATGGAGAAGCCAGATGCATTGGCCGATTTCCTAACGGATTTTCATATCGACATATGCTTTACCAGCGACCTCCGACGTGCCCGTTCCCGCCTGCAATACCACCTGTATAATTCACCACTCTGCCTCCCTTGAATGGTACG
>JAISDJ010000219.1 GCA_031264865.1 Tannerellaceae bacterium
GGATACCGGCAACAAATGTTGGATGTTGCCAATCAAAGAGTGTTTGATGTTAAACTGCTCCCGGGTTATCAGGAACTGGACGAGGTAGTGATGGTGGGCTACGGTGTGCAGACAAAAGCAACATTAACCGGGGCTGTTTCTGCAATCAAAAATGAAGAAATCATCACTACCAAAAACGAAAGTGTCCAGAATATGCTAACGGGAAAGGTTGTCGGTTTGCGTGTGGTTCAAAACTCTTCCGAACCCGGGCAATTCAGTGGTTCGATGGACATCCGTGGTTTAGGCAGCCCGTTGATTATCGTAGATGGTGTGCCGCGTAGTAATATGCAGCGCTTAAATGCCGAAGATATAGAAAGTATCTCGGTATTAAAGGATGCCTCTGCTGCTATTTACGGAGTAACTGCCGCTAATGGCGTCGTTCTTATTACGACTAAAAGAGGAGAATTAGGCAAAATAAACTTTAGCTATTCGGGAAACATGTCATGGCAAATGCCCTCCAACTTCCCTGACCTGGGCAATGCTGTGGATTGGATGACGCTTTATAATGAACGCAGCATGCATAATGTGGACAACCCTACACGCCCATATACCGATGCGCAAATTGATGAATACAGAAATGGAGATCAAATAAGTACCAACTGGAGAAAAGAGGTTTTCCGTCAAAGTGCGCCTCAAACCAACCATTCGATAAGCGCTACGGGAGGGACCGAAATTCTTAGTTATTATGCCAGTATCGGCTATCAGTCTCAGGAAAGTTTTCTCAAGACAAATGCCATGAATTATGAAAAGTACACCATTCGTAGCAATATTTCTTCGCAGATCACCAAAAACCTGAAGTTCGACCTAAACCTGTTCGGAATGCTCGACGAGCGGGAATCCTCTGTGTACGGATCGGGCGATATTGTACGCGGCATGTGGCTTATGCAGCCGATGGATAAAGTATGGTACAATGAGGAAGAAAGCCAATACTGGCAACCCTCAAACGGAGGGTTACAGAATCCGGTGGCCATGATGAACAAGGATTTAACAGGAGCTAATTCATACAAAAGCAAATGGTTCCAGTCGAACGCCTCATTGAGGTACGACATTCCTTTTGTCAAAGGGTTGTATGTGAGAGGTATGTACAGTTACGATTATATCATGAACGACAACAAGGAGTTTATGAAAGCATACCAGCTTTACGATTCGGGCGGCGCAGCGAAAACATGGAATGCGCAGAGTGACGCGCCGAACAGGGTAGCACGGTATTTTTACGGAAAAGACCACCGCTTGTGGAATGCCCAGATAGGATTCGACAGGCAATTCGGCAAGCACAATGTATCGGTAATGGCTCTTTTCGAGGACACCCACAGGGAAGGAGACAACTTCTACGGCAACAGGCAGGTTTTACTGCCCTTGGATCAAATCTTCACGGGTATAACCGAAAAAATGCAGATGAATCAATCCAATAGCTCCGGTTCGCTTTATGATTATGCGTATAATGCTTATTTAGGACGCGCAAAATATGATTACGCCGGCAAATATCTCGCTGAATTCACTTTGAGGCACGAATCCTCGTCGAGATTTCCCGAAAATTCCCGGTGGGCTACCACTCCCGGCATGTTGGCGGCATGGCGCGTGTCGGAAGAAGGGTTCTTCAAAAATTCACCACTCAAATTTATCGACAATCTCAAAATACGCGGGTCTTATGGTAGAATGCTTGATGACGGCACCACCAGTGATTATAATTTCTTGACCGGATATTACTACCCCTCCTCAGGAGGCAATGCCGCCGGATTACCGTCAGGATATATTTTCGACGGAACATATGTCAACAGTTCAAACAACAAAGGGTTGGCCAATAAAGCGATTACCTGGTATAAATCCGACATGTTGAACATCGGCGTGGATGTCGATGCATGGAGCGGTTTATTAGGCCTGACTGCCGAATATTTTTCAAGAAAACGTTCCGGCTTGTTGACCACACGCACACAGTCGATACCGGGAATTGTAGGCGCCGCCCAACCTCAGGAAAACCTCAATAGCGACCTGACCAGTGGGTTTGAAATAGAAGTCAGCCACCGCCACCGGTTAGGTGACTTCAACTATGAGGTAAAAGCCAATTTCTCCTTCACGCGGACTAAAACGCTACATTATGAACAGGCGGAGCGCGGAAATTCATACCTCAATTGGCGCCAGAACAACAATGACCGCTATAATAATATCTGGTGGGGTTACAGCGGAAACGGACGCATCACAAGCTGGGATGAAATATATTACAATCCTGTGTACATAGGCCGAGGCACCACTATGGGCGATTATGAATATGAAGACTGGAATGGCGACGGTCAGATCAATGACCTGGATGTATATCCACTTGCGATGAACGGTATGGTTCCGCTCATCTATTACGGGCTTACTTTTTCCGCACAATGGAAAGGAATCGATTTTACCATGCTGTGGCAGGGAGCCGGTAAACGTTATGTCGCTCCAAGAGAATTTTTGTACCAGCCTATCTGGGCGGATACCAATGCGCTTACCCAGTTCATGGATCGTTGGCATCCGGCAGATCCGGCGGCAAGCCCTTACGATCCTGCTACGAATTGGGTAGAGGGAAATTACGGCTATACGGGATCGCTCCCCAACGCTTCCTCTGACTTCAATATCCAAAACGCAGCATACTTGCGGCTCAAGAATATAGAGCTTGGATATACGCTTCCGAAAAAAATATCATCCATGGCAGGCATACAAAATTTAAGAATCTATGTCAGTGCATATAATTTATTGACAATTACTAATCTAAAACATATGGATCCTGAATTTTATATGACTCCAAGCGGAGGCGGATTGGGCGATATGGGCTATAATTATCCGATTAACAAAACTATAACAGTGGGACTAAATATAAAATTCTAAATGTATAATATTATGAAACTCAAAAAATATATTTTATTGTTTTGGCTGGGATTGGGATCCATGGCTTGCACCGAACTGGACATTCCCCCTAAAAACATCATCAGCGATACGGATATTTTCGGAAGTACGGAAGGTATAATGAGCTATGTGTCGCGCATGTACAGCACGCTACCGATGGAAGATTTCCGGTATTATTATTCGATAGGCGGTTTGTTCAACTTTAACGGTACCAAGTATAAACAACAATCGTGCCTGACCGGTGAAGCGCTGGGACGCGATACCCAAGGAGCGGAAATCGAAAACGCAAGTTATTGGGATGGTCCTTATTTGGTGATTCGGGATGTGAACTTATTTATAGAAACGCTTCCGAAATACATTTCGGCGCACGCTGCGAACGACTATAAAACTTACCTGGCGGAAGCTTATTTCATAAGGGCATTCCTATATTATTCATTGGTTAAGCGCTATGGAGGCGTGCCTAAAGTGGATTATGTAATAGACTATCCTGCGACTGTCGATTTCGAAGGCACAATGCTTTTCCGCGATTCGGAAGAAGCGATATGGGATCTTATAGCCTCCGATCTGGATTATGCGATCGAAAACTTGCCCACTACTAACCAAAAAGGCCGTGCGAACAGATATGTAGCCGCTGCATTCAAATCGCGCACAATGCTACACGCCGGCTCTATCGCAAAATACAATACCATAAACGAAACTTATAACGACGTGCGGATATGCGGAGTGCCGGCCACCCGCGCCAACGATTATTTCAAAGCCGCTTATGAGGCCTCCAAGATTCTTGACGAAACCACAGTATATGGCCTTTACGAGGCGGAATGGGTCGAAAATAACAAGGCTGCACAAGCCGTGAATTTTGGAAGCATTTTCCTTAAAGATACCAAGGAAAACATATTTGTACGGTATTATAAGAATCCCGAATCGGTTCACGATTTCGACGATTCGACACAGCCGATGCAAACTTCTTCGGGCGGCAATAATTCCGAAGTCTGCCCTACGCTGGACTTTGTGGAAATGTTCGAAGGATTCGACAAGGATGCCAACAGCAGATTTGCTAACTTTAACGGTGGTAATAAATACAAGCTGTACAACTCGCCTTTCGATGCTTTTGCGAACTGTGAGCCGCGTCTGAGGGCAACAGTAATACTGCCGATGGACCCGTCCGGGTTTATGGGAAAAATCATAGATCTGCGTCGCGGAATATGGACAGGTCTGGCGGGGACGGGTATCGATCCTCTTTTGCCGGAAGGAAGCGTACTTAACTACGCCAGCGTATATAATGAGTCAAGCCACCTGAAGCTCTCCGGTAATTTTTCTTTCAATAACCAAGAAGCCAATATGGTTACCTTAAAAGACGGCGTTACAAAGATGAAAAGGTCAGGGGAAAGCGGAGTCGTGTCGGACTGGGATTTTGGCAATATCAGCGGATTCTATCTGCGCAAATACCTGAATCCTGCTCAAACGGATAATGGAGGAAACAAATCGACACAAAGTTGGATTGAAATACGGTATGCCGAAGTATTGCTTAATCGTGCGGAAGCCGCCAATGAATTGGTTCTTGCCGGGATTACCACTGCCCAAACAGGCGAAAACTACCGAGACGAAGCATTCCGTTGTATCAACCTCATAAGAAAACGTGCGGGAGCAACCTTGCTCGCATCGCCCACCGCACTTAGCGATATTAATATCGTCCGTACCGAAAGGCGAAAAGAACTTGCCTTCGAGCACAAAACGTATTGGGACCTGAAACGCTGGAGAATCATTTATGACGAGCAAAACAACAGGCGTTACAGGGTTTTATATGCGTTTTATTCAACAGATGCCGAAAAGTACTTTTTTGACGCCAGATTCATGGAGTCGAAATCAGGATATAACTATATCTTCAATTTCAATACCAGGAATTATTATCAGCAAATACCTGCGGGCGAAATAACCAAAAATCCGAATTGCAAACAAAATCCGGGTTATTAACAATAAAAAAACATCTACGATATGAAAAATAATATAATAAACATCATCTTGTCTTTTATAACCTTATTTGGAATAGCGTCTTGCGTGGACGACAACTATCCGGAACCTCAAGAGACATTCAGGGGAAAGTTTATAGACAAAGGAACCCAAAAAGCATTTCAAACGGCGATCGGGAATACCGGCATACGCATCCGGATGATGGAATATAGTTGGAGCGAAACACCCCAACCCTACGATTTTAATTGCAAAATGGACGGCACGTTCAACAATACCAAGGTATTTGAAGGCGAATATGGCATCACGCCATCCGGCGCTTTTGTCCCACTTCCTGAAGAAAGGATACAGATAAGCGGAACGGTAGAGAAGACCTATGAGGTAGAACCTATTCTCCGTGTGGAGTTGGTTAACGAGCCTGTTCTTAATGCCGACAGGAGCGTGACTTTCAATGTAAAGGTAACTTATGGAAATGATAACAGCACATACAAACAGCCTCTTGAGGAAGGCTGGCTGTTTGTCAGCGAAACCGATTATGTGGGGGACTTCAGTTATAGCCCTAACTATTCCGTAAGGTGCACTCCTGCCCAGATGGGTGCCACAGGCATGTTGAGTACTAGCGGCACTACCTTTACCGTAAGCACGACCGCAGCATCGAAAGCTTTTCCTGATTACGCTAGAAAGTATTTCTTCAGGGTCGGCGTGCGCTCGCAGGTTACTTTTGATGCGACAAACCGCTATAATTACACAGAAGTTAAAGAAATCGCTATTCCCGCTCAATGAGTGTTCAATTGCAAAGTAAAGCCTGAATGAATATGAAGAAAAGCATATTATTATCATTTTTTTACATCTTCTCTTATATCTGCATGGCTCAGGAGGTGACTGTTCTACAGTCACTTCCTGTAAGTGCAGTAAAGGTGAAAGCCAGTAGCCAGTTCGCCAAATTCAAGGCCGGGAATATACTGGAAGATAAAGCCTTTGAAAAAAACAGATTGGTGAAGAATAATACTGGAGAGAATATGTGGATATCGGAGGTTTCTAAAACTCCAGTTCGCGCAACAAGGCAATCGCCCGAAGGCATAGCTTGGCTGATGTTTTCATTCGATAAGGTATATCCTATCGAAGCTATGCATCTGTGGAATTTTAATCAGAACGACCATACCCGCCGGGGATTAAATAAAGTCTATATACAATATACCGAAAATGGCAGCGATTGGAAGACCTTGAAGGATGGGGACAAAGATTATTTCTTTCTTCCTGAGTCGGGGGGCTATTTTCAGCAGGATGTCGATTATTCATTAAACCTGAAAGGGCTTAAAATAAAAGGGGTAATCATTACGGCGGATTTTAAGTATGGTAATCATTATCATGTGGACAACAACGAAATTATTCTGAAAGAGGCTGCTGTGCGGAGACAGAATATCAATTATTATGGCTTGGGTAAAATAAGATTTTATGTAAAAGGGAAACAAAAAATAAGTGATTTACCTAAAATCGAATTTTTAAATTTCGTTCCGTCTCAAGGATACCTGAGAACACCTGAAGGGCCG
The DNA here is from genome assembly GCA_031264865.1 of Tannerellaceae bacterium. Taxonomy (GTDB): domain Bacteria; phylum Bacteroidota; class Bacteroidia; order Bacteroidales; family Tannerellaceae; genus DFXE01. The sequence goes on from JAISDJ010000219.1 coordinate 6,429, forward strand.
GCGAGGGAGTTCAAACTTGATTTCGATAAGCCATTATATACAGGTGGCGAGGTTATTATCGAACAGGCTGCCGGAAAGAAAAAAATATCCATACCGCCGGATCCGGCAGGAGTCTATACACTGCATCAGACATTTATGCCTGGATATATGGAGCTTGCAGATGATGTGAAAATTACGTTCACAAGTAGGCAGGGCAACTGTAGTAAAGAAATGAATGTGCCTGCTGCCCGGAAATGGGAATTGTATTTTTTACCTCATTCGCATCAGGATATAGGCTATACCCATCGGCAGAAAGAGGTGATGGAGAGGCAATGGGACAATCTGGAAAATGCGATTTTATTAGCCGAAAAGACCAAAAACTATCCAAAAGAAGCCAGGTTTAGATGGAATACCGAAGCTACCTGGTCTCTGTACGGTTATTTGCAGAAATACAAAGGGACGAAGAAAGCAGAAGACATAAAGCATGCAATAAAGGAAGAATATATAGGAGTGGATGCACCTCTGGGTAGTATTCTGACCGGAATAAGTAAACAGGAAGAACTGATGCATATATTCGATGATGCACAGGAAATAGAAAAAGAACTGAACATGGAATTTACCACGGCTATGTTTAGTGATGTGCCTGGAGCAGTATGGGGCATGACATCCGCTTTTTCCCAGAATAAAATCAAATATTTTTCATCAGCGCCTAACTATGTGCCTACTTATCCTTTGGGAGGCAGCAGGGTTGGACATCTGCACCGTATCTGGGGCGACAAGCCTTTTTACTGGGTGTCGCCATCCGGCAAGGATAAGGTGCTGCATTGGGCTACCGGTACGGGATATTCGTTATTCCACGGCTGGATATTTGATAAGCTTTCGGTCTGCGGACTGGAACCGATATGGCCCATATTGGAAAGAATGGAAATATATGAATATCCGTATCCGCTGACATATATGCGTTATACCATCCATGGGGACAACGGGCCGCCGGATTATGATATGCCGGACGTTATCAGGGCTTGGAATGAAAAATACGAATATCCCAGATTCCATATTTCTACAACTAAAGAAGTATTCGAAGAATTTGAGAAGAGGTATGGAGATGCAATTCCTGCGTATTCGGGAGACCTGTCTCCTCTGTGGGAAGATGGGGCAGCATCCACAGCCAATGAATTGACTATGAACAGGTCTGCATCCGAAAGGCTCAATCAGGCGGAAATATTATGGTCTGTAATGGGCGGGAAACCATATCCTCAAGAGATGCTAAAAGAGGGATGGAAATATGCCATTCTTTTTTCGGAACATACCTGGGGTGCGTCTAATAGTTTTTACGATCCTGATTCGGACTTTACAAAGGATCTTTGGGCCGAAAAAAGGAGCTACGCTGTAGCGGCCGATAGTATAGCTGACCTGTTGATAGCTAATTCTATCGAGGATAAAAAGAATATAAACGGAGACTATATCCATGTCATTAATACGAACTCATGGATAAGAACAGACCTTGTCACTTTTGAATCCGGGAAAGATTTAAACTACTGTGTACTGGTTGATGAAAAGGGCAACTCAGTTCCTCTTCAGCAGTTACGCAACGGGAAGTGGGCATTTGTGGCAAGAGATGTGATGCCTTTGAGTTCAAAGGTTTTTAAAATTGAAAAGTCAAAGAATCCTGGTAATATGCCGTTTTATGTAGCCAATGACAGTGTAAGCAACGGATTGGTTTCCGTCAAAATAAACGCTACCGATGGTACAATAACCAATCTGAATTTTGGTGCCGACCATTATAATTATGTTTCCGGGAAAGGCTTGAATGGTTATATACATGCCGGGAAAAACTTACAAAATCTGGTGTGGGATGTGAAGAACGTGAAATTGTCTGTCGTAGAGCAGGGGCCGGTAATGGTGACGCTTAAAGTAGCGTCTGATGCAGAAGGATGTAATAGCCTCGTTAGGGAGATTACACTGGTAAAGGATTTGGAAAGAGTGGATATCAGGAATATTGTGGATAAAAAGGATATCCGCGACTTCGAGAATTTACGGTTTTATTTCCAGTTTAATATTCCCAATAGCGAGACGAATATTGATCTGGGATGGGCTTCCATGTTTCCCGAAAGGCAGCAATTGCGTGGAGTGAACAAGAACTTTTACAACGTACTGAATCAAGTGGGCGTAATGAATACGAATAGAGGAATTATGCTGGCAATGCCTGATGCTCCGTTTATCGAACTGGAAAATATGACCGCCGAAACGTGGCGAACTGAGACGCCTGGGCGTACAGACTGGCAATTGACATCTACACCATCATCGGGAATGATTTATTCGTGGATAATGAATAACTCGTGGACTACAAATTATAAAGCATCACAACCCGGTATATCCGAATTTTATTACAGTATATCGCTGTTCGATCCGAATAAACTGGCTGAGAGCAAAAGAAAAGGAGTGGAGGCCGCACAAAAAATGATTGTGTATCCATCGTTCCGGAATGATGTATTGCAGGCTCCTTTCGAAATTGCAGGAACAAACCAGGTTGTGGTGTCTACAATAAGGGAAGTTGAAGGAGGGCTGCTTATCCGTCTGTTTAATCAGGCTGATGCGACAACTCATTTTTTAATGGATTGGAAGAAATTCCAAAACAGTAAAAAATATATTTGCGACAATAAAGGGATGGCCGAAAGAGAAATAAATGAAAAAGATTTCTGGATGAAACCTTATGAGGTTAAATCAATATTAGTAAAAAAATAAACAAATACATGAAAAAGCGATTTGTAATCTTAATGCTTGCATGGTGTGCCGGCCTTGTATCTTGCGAGGAAGCAAAAAGCCCCATAGATTATGTCAATCCGAATATCGGGTCGGTGCATAGCCGGTGGTTTTTTTACACGCCGGCGGCGGAGCCGTTTGGCATGGCGAAACTCGGCGCTTCCACCAACGGCAGCTATGGCAACCCATCGGGTTGGGAAGCCGTCGGCTACGAAGACAACCATACTTCTATTGAAGGATTTCCGTGCTTGCA
>JAISDJ010000238.1 GCA_031264865.1 Tannerellaceae bacterium
GGAAGAATCGGCAGGCGGGCGTTTCAAGTTAGACTGGCGGATAAAACCCAATTTCTTTGCCGCATATACTTTATCGTACGATTATGTAGGGCAGGGCGCCTTTCCTTATGGGCTTTACCATAAAGAGACGGGGGTTACAGACCCGATAAACATAAACGATTCCTGCCATTATACACGCAATGTACTTACAAGCAGCCTGTTTTTAGAATACCGGACAAACCGGTTTATACTAAGCAGCACTACTGGTTTTCAATATTTTAAAGACGACATGTTAATGGATCAGGACTTTTCTCCCAAATCGATTTTCACGTTAAATCAAAAACAAAAACAAAAAGCGGTCAGTGAAGAAATCGCCATTAAAAGCAATACACCCCGTAATTACCAATGGTCTTTCGGATTGTACGGTTTCTATAACGACTTTCATACCGAAGGGCCTGTAACCTTTAAGGAAGATGGCATTAAAGAGATACTGCAACGGGTATTCATCAATCTAAAAAAGAACAATCCTTCCATGCCGTTCTACCTCCGGGTGATGGACAAACAGCTTTATATACCCGGTTCCTTTGATACGCCCAACTATGGATTTGCCCTTTATCATCAATCCACATATAATAATTTGTTTACAAAAGGATTATCACTCACCGCCGGTATTCGTTTAGATTACGAAAAGCAGGAAATGACTTATCAGTCAAACGCCGTGATGCATATGGGAATGAGTAAAGACAGCGTAGGCGGCAATGTTGCAGAAATTCCAGGTATTAACCCTACGGTGATAGACGAATTTACTTCGCAGGATTTCTGGCAAGTATTACCTAAAGTATCCTTGAAATACGAATGTTCACCAAGAACGTTCACCTATCTGTCCGTTGCCAAAGGGTATAAAACAGGAGGATACAACGTACAAATGTCGGCGGATTTGATGCAAAACCAGATGCAATACGACATGATGTCGCAATTTGTGGGAGAAGCCAAAGCCGAAAAATACAAACCGGAGCCTATTGACAAAGTAACAGCTTACAAACCGGAGAAAAGCTGGAATTACGAATTGGGTATACGGAGCGAACTGATCAGCGATCGCCTCCACAGTGAGTTAACCCTGTTCTATATGGACATAAAAGACATGCAGCTTACCAAATTTGTAGACAGTGGAAACGGACGTTATCTTACCAACGCAGGAAAAGCAAGCAGCTTTGGGGCCGAGTTATCATTACGTACAAAAATAACAAACCATCTGTCGGCGGATGTTAACTATGGATTTACCCATGCTACCTTCCGTGATTATATATACGAAGAAAAAAACGACGCCAATGAAGTAGTTAAAACCGATTGTAAAGGAAATCACATCCCTTATACTCCCCGGCATACATTAAATATTGGCATGCAATACAATAAGCTTCTGCGTAATTGTTGGTTAGATCAATTTACCACCTCTCTCCAATTTAGCGGCATCGGCAATATATACTGGACAGAATTAAATGACATCGGCCAAAAATTCTACGGATTATTAAATGCTAAAGCAGGAGTACGTAAAGGCATTGTAAAACTGGATATTTGGAGCCGGAATATGACAAATACCCAATATGCTGCATTCTATTTCGAATCATTAAAACAACCGTATATTCAAAAAGGCAAACCTTTCCAAATCGGCGCAGAAATATCCGTTACATTCTAACACCATAATTTGTTTAGAGATTAAATGTCTCTATCTTTGTCCGTGACAATAAATAATACGGTTATGGACGACAAAATGGTAGAAATAGCCCGTTTTCAGTACCCTGCCGAAGCGCAGACATTGATTGCCCTGCTGAAATCGGAAGGTATTGATTGCTATATCAGAAATGAACTATCCACACAAGTAATGGGAGGTTACGTAGATATGGGCGGAGTCAGAGTGGAATTATTGGAAAGCGAGGCGCCGCATGCACTTGAAGTAATGGTAGCTAACGGTTATGAGATCCCTGATGAGAATGAAGAACCCGAGCAAATCAAAACGGTTGTAGGATGGGCGCGTCACATTCCTTTCCTAAGGAATCTTTCATTGGAAAAACAGATACTTTTTTTGTTCATAATTATTGCTGTATGCATCGGGTTACTTATCTTTTTTGGTTCGCTACTCTCTTCACACAAATAAAATAACGCCATGGCACGAAGAAAACTAACAAACAGTCAAATTATATGCATTACGTTACTATGGGGGTTTTTATGCTATCTATTACTTACTTACAGTGAAAAAATAGACTTTCAGGTTGTTTTTGCCTTAATAGCTTCCGGCATCATTGTATTCGTAACGATCTATAAGAACATCAAAAACCGAAATAAATAATAAATCGAAACATTTAGGAGAAAATCATGTCTAAATGATATTTTTTTAGCTTTTCTGCTTTCAATTGTTTTGTTTCTTTAAAATTTAACTTATCTTCGCACCGTCATAAAAAGATGGGATACAGATAACAATTTGATATAATATTTAAACAAACAATGAATTTATGAAAGCAAAAGAAGTTTTAAGCGATTTGAAAAGAAGGTTCCCGAACGAATCGGAGTATCATCAGGCAGTTGAAGAAGTATTAGGGTCAATTGAAGAAGTTTATAATCAACATCCTGAATTTGAAAAAAACAACCTGATTGAACGTCTGTGTATCCCCGATCGTATATTTACTTTCCGTATTTCTTGGACGGATGATAAAGGACAGGTACATACAAATATGGCCTATCGTATTCAGCATAACAATGCCATTGGCCCATACAAAGGCGGAATGCGTTTCCATGCATCGGTAAATCCTTCTATCCTTAAATTTCTTGCTTTCGAACAAACATTTAAAAATTCATTAACTACACTTCCGATGGGTGGCGGTAAAGGCGGTTCGGATTTCAATCCTAAAGGAAAGTCCAATGCCGAAATTATGCGTTTCTGCCAGGCATTTATGTTAGAATTGTGGCGTCATATCGGCCCCGATACGGATGTTCCTGCCGGCGATATTGGGGTTGGAGGCCGTGAAGTATCTTATATGTATGGTATGTATAAGAAAATGGCTCGTGAAAATACCGGTACATTTACCGGCAAAGGATTGGAATTTGGCGGCTCTTTAATTCGTCCGGAAGCAACAGGGTATGGAAATGTTTACTTCCTGTTGGAAATGTTGAAAACACGCAACATTGACCTTAAAGGGAAAGTGGTGGCTGTTTCCGGTTCCGGGAATGTAGCTCAATACACCGTCGAAAAACTGATTGAACTAGGCGCAAAACCGATTACATTATCCGATTCAAACGGCTATATCTACGATCCGGACGGTATCGACAGCGAAAAGCTTGCCTATATAATGGAACTTAAGAATCTGTATCGCGGACGTATCAAGGAATATGCAGAAAAGTACAACTGTAAATATGTTGAAGGAGCCCGTCCATGGGGTGAAAAATGCGACATCGCATTACCAAGCGCCACACAGAATGAATTGACAGGTGATGATGCTAAAACATTATTAGCCAATGGATGTATAGCTGTTTCGGAAGGAGCCAATATGCCTTCTACACCGGAAGCCATCGATGCTTTCCTCGAAGCAAAAATACTATATGCCCCAGGTAAAGCAGCGAACGCAGGAGGCGTAGCTGTTTCAGGTTTGGAAATGACACAAAATGCGATGAAACTTAGTTGGACACGCGAAGAAGTAGACAATAAACTTAAAAGCATCATGAATTCAATCCATACGCAATGTTCCCAATATGGAACACGTCCCGATGGTTTTGTCGATTATGTAAAGGGTGCTAATATTGCAGGTTTCATGAAGGTTGCCAAAGCAATGATGGCACAAGGGATACTTTGATTAATTAAGTAGTCAAGTAGTTAAAGTAGTTAGAGTAGTCAGGGAGTCTTAACAAAAAACTCCTTAGCTACTTAACTCCTTTGACTATTTTTTTTTAGTATCTTTGCCTCCACAAAAAAGGAGAATGATCATAGACGAATTACATAAAATCTACTATTCTTATACCGGTAGCCAAGCCAAAGAAATAAATGAGCTACCATCATCAGGTTCTAACCGCCGTTACTTCCGCATAACAGGAAACAAAACGTTAATAGGGGTAAGCGGTACATCGCAAGAAGAAAACAACGCCTTTATCTATATGGCTAATCATTTTCGCCAAAAAGGGATACATGTCCCCGAAGTATATTATTGGACCGATGATAAATCCTTTTATTTACAGGAAGATTTAGGAGATACTCTTTTATTCCATGCCATTGAAAAAGGACGCAAAAGTTGCGTATTCGATGAAAACGAACGTCTGTTATTACGTAAAACAATATCGCAATTACCGTCTATCCAGGTAACCGGAGCGCATAATTTTGATTTTTCATACTGTTATCCTCAGCCAGAGTTTAACCAACGTTCGATTCTCTGGGATCTAAATTACTTTAAATACTGTTTCCTGAAAGCTACCGGTATGGATTTTCAGGAAAACAAGCTGGAAGATGATTTTCAAAAACTAAGTGATGTGCTATTATGTACTATTCCCGATACATTTCTTTATCGTGATTTCCAATCGCGGAATGTAATGATTAAAGACGGAGAACCGTGGTTTATTGATTTTCAAGGCGGACGAAAAGGCCCTGTTTATTATGATGTAGCCTCTTTTTTATGGCAAGCCAAAGCTAATTTTCCCGAAGATCTAAAGAAAGAATTACTCACCGAATATATGACATCCCTAAGTCGACACATACCTGTTAATGAAACAGATTTCCTTAATCAATTACGTCATTTTGTCCTCTTTCGTACTTTACAGGTATTAGGTGCTTATGGATTCCGGGGCTATTTTGAGAAGAAACCTCATTTTATACAAAGTGTTCCTTTCGCGATTGAAAATCTACGCCGGCTATTACGAGAAGATTTTCCCGAATATCCATACCTTTGTTCTGTTCTTCGCGCATTAACCAATCTTAAACAGTTTTCGGATGATATTCAGAGACGAATGTTGGAGATAAAAATTGTCAGTTTCGCTTACAAAAAGGGAATACCAAACGATCCTACCGGAAATGGAGGAGGTTTCGTTTTCGATTGTCGGGCTATTAATAATCCGGGCAAATATGAACGATATAACCATTTTACGGGACTGGACGAACCAGTTGTCCGCTTTCTTGAAGACGACGGTGAAATAACCCGTTTTCTTGAGCATGTGCATACGATTGTAGATGCTTCCGTAAAACGCTATTTAGATCGTGGATTTACAAACCTGATGGTTAGTTTCGGATGTACGGGAGGCCAACACCGTTCGGTGTATTCGGCGCAACATCTGGCAGAACATCTGCATGCTAAATTTGGAGTAAAAATACACCTGACACACAGGGAACAGAATATAGAACAAATTTTCGACGCCGTACAATGAAAGCCATGATTCTTGCTGCAGGTTTGGGCACACGCCTTAAATCAATGACTGATAACACGCCAAAAGCATTAATACCGGTTAATGGTAAACCTATGCTAGAACACCTGATTCTGAAATTAAAGGCTGCCGGCTTCCGCGAGATTGTTATAAATATACATCATTTGGGAGAACAAATTATCGACTTTTTGGCTGCAAACGATAATTTCGACATCAAAATCAAAATTTCCGATGAACGTGATTATTTATTAGATACAGGAGGAGGTATCAAACACGCCGCCAAATTCTTTGCAGAAAGTAATGAACCTTTCTTAGTACATAATGTAGATATCGTATCGAATGTAGATTTAAAGGCTTTTTACAATCATCATTTAGAAACAAATCCACTTGCAACCCTGTTAGTAAGTAAAAGAAACACATCACGCTATCTATTATTTGATAAAGACAACAAACTATGCGCCTGGCGTAATCGCGATACCGGAGAAGTCAAGTCTTTCTTTCCCAATTTCGACCTGCAGAAATACACCGAATATGCTTTTGGCGGCATACATGTTATCTCGCCCCAACTATTTGAATGGATGGAAGAATGGACAGGTAAGTTTTCCATCATAAACTTCTATCTGTCGGTTTGTGTTAAAACAAATATCCAGGCTTATTCTCCTAAAAACATCCGTCTGATAGATGTAGGGAAACCGGAAGCTATCAGGCTAATCAATAATCATCCTCCAGCCCTCTAAAAGATAGATACCAGTAGCTTGATAGTCCGATTAAAGGTAGTAAAGCAAAAATAATACAAATCACTATTTCTTCAATAATTCATCGTTTATTTTAAATTTGCTATCACTATAATAGGATTATCATCCTCATTAATCTCTTTGTCAAGACAGTTTTTCAATTCTGAAAAACAATCGGGATATACAATGGATACAAGTATGTTTCGCTCTGATCCGTTATTTGGTACCGGCGTAAAGACAGGTCCGTTTTTTAAATCTTCCTCAAATCCCTGTTTGGATTTAGTATCCGTAACATTTGAAAGCGCCCCGGTTTGTTTATCTACAAACAAATAGTTAAACTCATTCTTATATATGTATGTTATAAGGAGAAAACCGTCATTCTCAAAAATAGTTCTTACCCCTACCTTCTCACCGTATTTCATCATATCTTTGAAATCATTTTCTTCATGTTTGTTTTTGTCTTTACATACAATTTCATAATGAGGCACCATATTTCCTTTGTCGTTAATTTTATAGACAAAATCATGGACAGCATTTTTGTAATAGACAGCTGATTTGTAATAGTAAAAGAAAGGAAAGTCGAATAATAGCATATCGTCTTTTTCCGATTTGACACTTGTCGGAGTCTTGTTTATTACTTTCCCGTTCTTATCGGCCTTGTATAATTCAAATCTGTTTTTGTCTTTTTTAATTCGGTTGTAGAAACTGTTGTAATAGTAGATGTTATCATTTTGTATGGCGATCGTCCAACTGCTCTCTTCTATTGGAATCTTTTTCAGGAATTGTCCGTCGTATGTGTACTTGTATAAACTATGGTTAGGCACACTAACTATATAAACCGATTTCTCTGCTTCGTCTACATGGAAAAACATTGCTCCTGAGTATTCGCCCGGACCACCGCCCCTTTTACCGATTTGATTAAGTAATTTTCCGTCAAGATCAAACCTGAAAAACAATTGTGTCTTTTGATCTCCTATAAAAATATACTCTCCGCAATACACTTGTAGTTCATTACTTAACAGGCATTCATTCGTGGTTTCCAAAGGAATATACGTAATACTTTTAGCGATGCTGCTAATTGCTTTAACTCTTTTATTTGACAGATTAGAGGCTAAGTCAATTTTCTTCTGTGCTGATATTCCTATCGAAAATAAGATCGAGAAAGCCCATATAGCTATTTTGCGTGTGTGTAACATATTGTATATGATTTAACTATTATTCTCCATCTAAGAAATTATATTTAATGCATAATTAACGATTAAACAATTTCACACCTCCAATATAATGTGAAATCATCCAATAGGTAAATAAAAAAAGTTAATATTTTACGGTTTTCACAAAAAAACATTCGCATCCTATTTCTTGCAATAATTGATGAAGTGGGGTTTGGTCGGGTCTTTAAGCATTGTCCGGTAAACTATTCTGCTATGATCGCATCAATTATCCGTCTGATGGTTATGAAAAAGGGAAATTAGCAATTACAAGGATACTCAAATAAAAACTCATTTCACAGAGGAGAAACAAGGCTCCACAGCAGTCGCCCGTATAACCCTGTATTTTCTTTTTCATTAATGAAGTTAGAAAATACCATCCTATAATCGGTAATAGGGTAGCCAATAGATAACGAGGGTTCGGCAGCCCGATTAAAGGCAGTAAAGCAAAAATAATACAAATCACATAATCTCCGATGTTCATTTTAGTATAGACTACCCCACTTTTTGCTTTTTCTTCACTCCGCACATAGGGTAAACGATTTACAATCATAGATGATACACCTTTTGCAAATGGGTCGCCGGCAAGAATAGCTGCGCATGTCAATTCTACAGGAAGATGGATCAGCAGAGTATAAAACAAGGCAAAATAAAACAGAAGTCCTACCACGCCATATGTACCGATATGCGAATCCTTCATTATTGCAAGAATGTGTTCGCGCGAGGTACCGCCGCCAAAACCATCAATGAAATCGGCCAATCCGTCTTCGTGCAAACAACCTGTTAGTAACAAGCGGGTGATCATAGCAAAAAGTAAAGCAATGCCATACGGTAAAATCAATACAGTTGTATATAAAACAAGTACCGAACATCCGGAGGTAAGCCATCCTGTCAGCGGCCAGTAAGGAATAATACGTTTGAAATTTTCAGCCGGAATATTTGCTAACCGCCAAAACGGTAACCGGGTAAAGAATACAAGAGCTGCCAATACCTGTCGCATCTTAAAAATATTTAGTAACGGAAGCTTTTGAAAAACTATGCATCCTATTGATCATCCTGACGGCAGAGTCTACAATCGGATAAGCACAAATAGCGCCAGTCCCCTCGCCTAACCGAAGCCCTAAATGTAATAACGGCGTTGCATGAAGTATCTCAAGCAGCTTTTTATGGCCGGATTCGTCTCCACAATGCCCATAAATACAATACGACAAGACTTCCGGATATAATTTAGAGGCTGCCAATACACAGTTTGTCATAATAAAACCATCTACTAAAATTACCATTTTCAATTCAGCCGCCCGAAGCATACCACCTACCGCCATTACCATTTCATAACCGCCAAAATAACGCATTACATTTAATACGCTATGGTCACCTTTATAATTATCCAAAGCGGCTTGCAATACTTGTTGTTTATGCCTTACACCTTCATCATCCAATCCGCTTCCGGCTCCAACACAATCCGGAAGAGGTATATCCGTCAGACAAGTCATCCACATACTTGAAGCAGCTGTATTGGCAATTCCCATTTCTCCGAAACTAATTATATTGGAACCGTTGTGATGGCATTCCGTTACAAGATCCGCTCCATATTGAAGCGCCAATTCCATCTCGCTAATCGTCATTGCCGATTCATGTAAAAAATTCCGTGTCCCTTTACGTATCTTATGATTTATAATCCGGGGATCAGGAGAAAAAACATAATCTACTCCGGCGTCTACAACTTTCAGCTGAAAGCCATGTTGGCGCGCCAGAAAACAAATCCCAGCTCCCCCATCGAGAAAATTAGAAATCATCTGGCGGGTTACTTCTTTTGGTGATTTACTTACGCCTTCATCGGCAATTCCATGATCGGCAGCAAATATTATATTTACCGGTTTCCGTAAAGAAGGCGAAAGCGTCTGCTGAATCAATCCTATTTGCATGGCTAAAGTTTCCAGTGTTCCCAATGAACCTTTGGGTTTGGTGAGGTTATCTATTTTTTGTTGCAACTCACAGGTTATACCGGTATCCGGCGATGTGATATTAAAAACAATCATGATTTTATTTTAAAAGGGATTCCACTTACCATCAAGATTACTTCGTCGGCACAGGAAGCGATGTATTGGTTTAGCCATCCTTGCATATCGGTAAACTTCCGTTGCAATTCATTCGCAGATGTTCCTCCCATGCCTATTTCATTTGTTACAAAGATAAAATAGGCTTCTTGATCCGTCAGGAGATTAAATTCATCTTTTATAAGGGATAAGGCTTTTTCAACATTCCCGTCATTATCATAAAAAAAGTTTGTTGCCCAAAGGGTTACGCAGTCTATTACAATTACTCTTCCCTGTAAGGGATGCCGACTCAGGTTTTTATCTTCTTCAATGTTTGTCCATTCGGAACCTCTATCTTTTTTGTGCCGTTCGATACGCTGCCTGTGTTCGTCGTCCCACACACGGGAAGTTGCCAGGTAAACAGGATGCGCTGTTTGTTGTAAGGCAAGTTGCTGGGCATAGCCGCTTTTGTTAGAACGTTGTCCGCCGGTGATCAGAATAATCCGTTTCATTAGATGCTAATATAAGGAAAGCCGGTTAGCAAAAGTAATATCACAAAAATACCCATGATGAGTTCCGTATTATTATTCACCTGAATAGCACGTTGTAGATCGTTCCACGAAAAAGGGCGCTCATTCACACCGATGTATGGTTTTTCTACCGGGTGGCCGAAATAATCATGCGTTCCTCCGAAACGGCAATCCAATATAGCAGCCAAAGCAGCTTCGGGATAGCCTGCGTTCGGGCTTTCATGTGCTGGGCCGAAGCGGTGTACAAATCCTCGCCTGTCCCAATTGCCCGAGACAAACAGCATCAGGTAAGCCGTCAGCCGGGCAGGAATATAATTCGCTATATCATCAATCTTCGCCGCCGCCTGTCCAAATTCATAATATCGATCCGTTTTATAACCAATCATCGAATCGAGTGTATTGATCATCTTATATGCCATCATTCCGGGTAATCCTAATAAGGCAAACCAAAACATCGGAGCAACAACTCCATCGCTCAAATTCTCGGCCAAGGATTCCAATGCCGCCGTTTTAATTTCGTGTAAAGAAAGGTTAGACGTATCGCGCCCTACAATACGAGAAAGCCGCTCGCGGCCTTCCTCTACGCTTCGCCCGGCAGCTTCAAACACACCCTGTACTTCACGGATTAGCGTCTTACCTGCCAGACAATAAAAAACGCCGATCCCTACCAATAAGGCTTCTATATGAGGATGAAGCAAGAAGGTAAAAGCAAGCAAACCATGACAAATGAGGTAAACGCCGACAATCAATAAAAAAGAAAACAGGCTTCCCTTTAGATAACGATTCTTCCCCTTATTAAGGATACGTTCGCCGGCGTTAATCATTTTACCAAACAATACCACAGGATGAGGCCATCCTTCCGGGTCTCCCAATAAACGATCGGCCATCCATCCGCCGATAAAAGGAATTATTCGAAACAATACGATAGAATGGTAAATCCAGAGCATATTATTCATTTATATAGGCAACAAAGATAATGTTCCTAAATGAATATCCCCGGATTAGGTACAAAACAAATGCTAAAATCGTGGAGGACCACCCGGACCGCCTGGCCCTCTCGGACCACGAGGCCCGCGATTTCCATTCATTGTATCAGATGCCGTTGCCCCTCCTTTAAATATACTAAAACGATATACGAAGTGAACCATAAAGTAACGTCCCAACGTATTATACTTTGAATAAGAAGAGCCTTCCGTATTAATCTGTTGGGTAATGCCATTACGCTGCGCCAGGATATCATACATCTTGATACGTAGGGTAGCTTGGTTGCCTTTAAGGAACGATTTAGACAGGGAGGCATTCCAAATTGTTTCATCCTGCTGGTATCCGGTGTCATATCCTGAAGTAGTAGACCAGTCGATTTCGCTCTCTATTTTGAAGTCGGATGGAAGATAAATAATGGTAGTTCCTCCTACCCCATAATTAAATGTATTCAGATTATTATCCGGCTGGAGGGAATAATCGGCTTTATTGTAACGGATATTTCCATTCACGCCTATATCAATGATCGTAGAACGGAAATCAATTCCTGCCCGCTCCATTAACGTAAGCGTTTTATTCGTATTCTCTTTGCTATCAATAAAAGAATTGCTGTTTGCATAACCTGCCATCGACATGGTGTTTACCGTAAGTTTCTTGTTTTTCAAAGGAGAATTGAAAATAAACCGGAAATTCCCCCGGAAATTCCCGTTTGTATTTCTGTATGTAGTCTGTCTTCTTCCACTACCAAGATTAGTTTGCTCCGATACGATGGCATTCACTACATAATTTCCATCGGCCATGAGGATAATAGCCGTTTGCTTTTCAGGCAGGAATTTCTGGAAACGTACAACGAGGTTATTAGTATAATACGGCTTCAGGTCTGGATTACCAATAATCGTATTATTGGGATTCGACACGTTTGCTACAGGTTGCAATTGTGTTATGCTTGGCTGGCTTGTTCGCCCGTTATAATCGATCCGCAGGTTTGTTTGCTTATTATATATGTAGTTGAACTGCGCCATTGGCGAAAGATTAAGTACATTTCTTGAGATAGATGAAAGGATCGTATCTCCAATAAACGTTTCACTTTTATTATACGAAGGGTCTAGGTTTAAACCGATTGTATAATTAAATTTCTGTCGTTGTGATTTAAAACTCAGACTGGCACGTTGGCTGATGAAATCATTGCGGTAGCTCTGGCTATAAGCTGTGTCGAGCACCGTATAATCCCCCATCTCGTCTTTAGCATAGGTATATTTAAGCGCTTCCTGCCTCCGCTGGCTAAAGCTGTACGTTGCCTGAAGAAAATTATTCCATCCTAAAGGTTCCACCCACGAAAGGTACGCCCGGTAGTTATATCCTTTATTGTCGTATTGATACTGCTGGTCTATCAACTTATTACTCATGGCCTCCCTGTCACCAAAATAATAAGTATTGGAGTATTCTGTACCGTCTTCATCCGAGTCGCTGTATCCTCCTGAGAAAGAAGCGCTCAATACACGTCCTTTCGTATTAAGTTTACGACTTATTTCCAGGCGAGCATCCAGATTATATCCACTCCCATTATCCGCCGTATAAGAATCTCCTCTATTAAGTGAATCCATCAGGGCTTCGTCCATATCTTTTAATCCTTGCAAGGTAACGTATTCTTCAGATGAAACATTTTCACTTTTACTATAACTGAAATTAGGGCGGAAAATGATATTCGTCATCGTGTCGGGTTTCCATTCCAGACGGAAATTCACACCCCAATTATCCGATTTCCGATTCCGGTAACTTTCGCTCTCTTGATGCTGAAGACTATCACCAGGCTGAATCTTACGGTCTCTACTGTTTCCAAAAAGATCATTGTCCGAATGGTTGTAACGGATATTTCCATTTAATGCCAGTTTTTCATTAAATTCTTTCGTGAAATTCATCCCTATATTTCCAGACTGGGTGATACCGCTACTATTGCCTCCTCGGAAACCCAGCCCACCACCGCCTCCCATCCCTTGAAACATAGTAGATGCGAGGTCCGAAAATCCCATGTTATTCGTATTATTCAATCCTCCCATGATAGTGAACTGATCGTTGTTATAAAAACGATTTACCATGAAATTTCCTTCGTATCGTTCGTCGCTGCCATATCCTGCAAAAGCATTGCCAAACCATCCTTGCTTCATACCTGGCTTGACAGTCAGATTTATCACCGTTTCTTCTTCACCATCATCAAAGCCGGTCATCAATGTCATATCACTTTTTTTATCTAACACTTGTAGTTTGTCAATCATTTGGGCGGGAAGGTTTTTGGAAGCTACTTTCGGATCGTCCGAGAAGAATTCTTTCCCGTCCACCATCACCTTTTTTACTTCTTTTCCATTCACCGTAATTTTCCCTTCACTATCAACTTCCACTCCGGGCATCTTTTTTAATAAGTCTTCCAACACCGAGCCTTCCGTTACTTTATACGAATCAGCATTGTATTCTATCGTATCATTACGTACAACCATTTCGGGAGCTTTAGCTACAACAATGGCTTCACCTAAAAGAATAGCTCCATCGCTAAGCCCTAATTTTCCAACATCAACGGGATGGATTCTTCCGGTAATTTGCAAAGGTTGGTATAAGGGTTCAAACCCAATAAAAGAAACATGTAACAGGTAATTCCCCGGTTTTATATTTTTCAAAGAGAAACTTCCATTACGCGAACTCGCTACTCCGTTTATCATGGTACTATCCTTCACATTCAACAGACGGATGGTTGCTTGTTCTACCGGAGTGTTTGTCCCCTCCTCTACAATAATTCCTTTTACTTCTACATTAGACCGTTGTGCAAACGCAGGTAATGAAAAGAAACATACAATCAACAGACAATAAAAAATCTCAACTTTCATAAGTAATGATTAACTTCTTTTACTACAAAGACTATCAAATTCGTGTAAAATAGATCGATGAAAAAATAATTAGTTTAACAACCCTTATAGAGATTTGTATTTATTAACAAATTCAAGTATTGAATAAGATTCTCCCGTTCTTTCATTTCAATTGTTTATCTTTATACTAGAGAAGGGGGCCGTCTCACGACAAAAAGGTTAGGAGAAGCGGCAGATAATCTTTCAGTTTAACACGGAGAATTTTCAATGATTGCCTAATCCGGTACTCTACAGTTTTAACAGAGACACCAAGTTCTTCGGCTATTTGTACATTCGTGCAATCTCCAAAACGGCTGCGAATAAACGTTTCTCTGAAAACATCCGGCAATTCATTCACGGCTTTTTCTATATTCTCGGCTAATTCATTGATAAGATAGTAGTCAGGGTCGTTAAACTGATCTTTTATCTTCTCATAGATCATCGTATGTACCCGTTCCCGGTACTGTTGTTTTTTGATAGCATTCAGGCATCGGAACTTTGTAGCAGTAAAAAGATAGGATTTAACAGAAGACTCTATAATCACGCTCTCTCGGTTCTCCCAAATGAACAACATCAAATCCTGAACCAACTCCTCCGCATCATCATCGGATACATAGTGAGAAGCAAATTCACACAGAGGAGAATAGTACTTAACAAACAATTGTTTGTAAGCCTCTTTATTGCCGGCATATAGCAAAGTCAAAAGTTCGTGGTCGCTCATACTATCCTTTCTGTTTTATTCCAAGGCATCCTCGACAAAGATATTATTAAAATTGATGTCGTTGACAAAGATATTACTAAAATCAATGCCGTTTAGTTAAGGAAATCGCCCAAATTAAATTACAAGGATCGCAGAATGACCGGTCCCAGCAACCCGCTATCTTTCAATGCTGTCTCTTTCTTCGGCCCCGCAATGGTCCATGTCTTGCGTTGCTCTTCGGGTTGATTGGCATCATAGACAAGCCGATTGAACCATGTGCTTGTTACTTCCACTTGCAATATGTTTTTTCCTAACTTCAGGGCATTCGTGACGTCAAGACGATAGGGCGGCGCCCACAGCGTACGTAGCTTTTTTCCGTTCAGTGTTATTACGGCAATCATTTCCACGCGACCGAGGTCAAGCGAATAAACCGTACCCTTCTTTATTTTTCCGGCATCAAACGTTGTCGTATAAGTCACCGTTCCCGAAAACGCCTTAGCTTCGGGCGACAGGTCAAGGTCTTTCCAGGCTTTCAGTTCGGACACCTTGAAAGAGGAGGGAGTGCCCCACCCGGACGGAAATGCCAGCGTCCACGAATCGGAAAGCGTTTGAATGTCCACAGCAGTATTGCTCGATGTGGTTTGTGCGGCGGTAGCAGTTGTACCTGTCCTAAAAACGACAAAACAGGAGCCGGCGCGTTCAAAGTCTAAGCGAACGGAAGTACGTCCGCCGTCGTGTCCAGCGATGTCGGCTGACGTGATTTCGCCGCTCACCGGATCCCACACTTCGGCGTTCCCTGCGTGATTAAAACTGAGCTCGCCCTGAAAACCGCATTCGTAAGGCGCACAAACGTAATACCAGTCGGCACCTTCCGTCTGGCGGTGTAGCCACAGGGCGTCGCCACCCGTTACATCGGGAGCGATCGCCAGTTTTTCCAAAGCGTCGCCGATGCTTGTCTCGGAAATTATTTTCCCCTTGCCGACAGCGCGTATATTTTCCCCGCAGGCATCACTACCCCACAGTTCATGTACGGCTGCATCGAAACAGCGTTGTGTCTCCTCGCCGCCGATAAGTGTTGCAAGTCCCCGCGGTGCATTGCCTACAACAATAGCACCTTCGCGAACTAACTCCAGCAGTTTCTCAAGCGTTTCAGGCAACATGCGTTCGTTGTCCGGCAACCACATCACGCGGTAGGAGACGCCTTCCGGCGTGACAATGTTTCCGTCACGAACGGCAAGCCGGGTCAGCAAGACATCCGGGTTGCAGTAATCATATTTATAGCCTTTGGGGAACGGTGCGTTCTGGTCGGGCTTGTGGTCAATTTCGTCGCCGAGATACCAGAGTACGTCAGAAACGGGTTTACCTCGCTCTAACAGATAGTTAAGACGCGACAGATAGCCGGTAAATGCCGGAACATGCTTCCACCACGTCTGTCCACGCAGGAAAGGCGTACCAATCCCAGAGCCGAATGCCGTTCCGGGTGGCAACCAGTCCGTACGCGGATTGTGTGTGTATGTATGAAATACCGGATGCGTTACTCCTTCGATGAAATTGAGGTTGGCGATTTCTTTCAACATACTTAAATGTTCATCCCACGTGAGATTAAATGAGGTGAACGATTCGGCGGCGATGCGCGGCTTGCCGTAGAGACGTGCTGCGGAAACCGTCGGCTTAATAGATTTGAAGTTGACGGAACCGACGTAAGATTCGGCATGTGGATGCCAGAACTCACACATCGGCACGTCGGCGTATTTATAATATTCCATAATATCGGCGGGAAAAACATCCCCGGCTGCCGTCTCGTACATCACATTCAATTCGTTTTCTTTTGCCAGTTCGGTCATTTGTCCGAAAAACTTGTCGGCAAACAAATCTCCGATGACGCCGCGCCAGTCGCGCAGAAAACGTCCGGTCGTTTCATGATCTCCAACCACATATCCAAACACCGCTGGCAGCCATTTGCGGAGCTGATACCCCGTCCGTTGTCCGAATTCAGATTCCATGCGTGGCGTCCAGGTCTGGGTTTTACATTCCCAACTGTCCATCAGCATCCCGTTCAGTAATCCACCGGCGAGCGGGCCATTAGCAAGGCGACCGATATAATTTGCAAAATGAACATCCGGGCCTGCTTCCGACAGCTTGTCGCACTCCCAGCCGGTACCTTCCGGTGGAGCGGGGCCATTCTTCATGCCAGTATTCACGTGACCTATTCGTAGAATCGTCCATTGACCAGCCGGCACATCCCAGTTCAAGACACCGGAGGGAGACATGGCTGGGGTAATGTCAATGATTTGTTCAGGACTGACGAATGTTTCCAGCGATTGTTTCGGATGATCGCTGGTACGCACAATGCTGCGCAATGTCCATCCGGCCGCCGATTCCCTGTTGTTTTTCCGGGCGGCAGTATACAGGCGAAGCGAGCGAATATTCATTTCATGCTGATTGGCAATCGTAATACGATAAGTAGACGATCCACCGGTACTGCCCAACGATTCGTTACAAGCTAATGAAATTGGACGATCGTCCTGCCAGTTGGCCTGCGGCAACGGCGTATGCAGTATTTCCTGCATTTTCCTGCCGGGAAACATCGCCTGCACACTCACCGTTATGCCGGGATCATAACACCATGCATGATTGAATCCCCGAACACTCGAAAATTCAACGGTACGGATCGTCACAGCATTGGGAAACGTTACTTCTATCCAATGCGGATTATCGCCCGAAACAGGAGGAAACACAATAGCTTTTTGAGTATCACCCGACAAAAAGTCTTTCCAGTCAAAGTCACTGTCGCTCTTTACCGACTGCGGCACAAGCGGTTCGCCGGTATCGTCATAGGGCGTAGGAAATGCAAGGATGGCGATATCTCTGTAGTCATGCCATGCTTCACCACCCGGTTGCGGCAGTGGCAATGTCATAGTAACCGGCCCGGCGCCGCTTACATCCGTCCGGCTCCACGCAAGGTGGCGCATGGCATTGGATGGTTCTATCCATGGGCCGCCGGACATCGCCCAACCGGGACAGTTCTGCATCGTGAAACGCAGTCCCAGGCGGCGACATTCTTCTGCCGTATAGCGCACGGCGTCGTCCCACGGTTCGCTGAGGCAGGTAATCTGCGGTTCCACACCCGGCCACGGACCTCCAAACTGCCCGTGAAAAAATTGTATGCCGGAAAATCCGGCATCGGCAATAGCTTCCAAATCGGCCGTAATACCCTTTTTTGCCACGTTCCCACCAATAAAATGAAACCATGTCTCCGGATGATAGACCATCGGCGGTGACTGGAATGCATCCCTGTCAGCGTTGTCGAAAGAGCGAGCAAGTTCCTGCGCAGAAGGAACTATCGGCGTCTGTGCCTGTAACGAAGTTGTAACAGACACTGTAATTAAAATCGCCATCGTAATGAGTTGTTCTGATTTTTTCATCTAATCCGAAATATTCATACCGTATAATATATACCTAAAATCAACTTTAAAGTTAGTGTTTATTTTTGAATATGCTGGATATTGATTGAATTTATATTTATTTACCAATAGGACGATTTTTGATAAACTGGGATGAATGTGTTAAAGTAGAATTAAAAACAAAAAAAATATTTTTTGATTAGGGTACCCGTCAGGTGGAATTGTCGTATAGATAGAATGAAAGAAAATAGTGAACATACAACAGAAGAAATTCCCGATGTAACCATAGCACTTCGATACATCAAAGGAACAACCTCGGCAGAAGAAAAAACAGCCGTAGATAAATGGCTTGCCGAAGATGAATCCCATGAAAAAGAGTTACAACAGATTGCCCGTATCTACTACGCCCAACAGACTAAAAAGCGCATCCTGGCGCGTGATTCGTTCAAAGCTTTCGATATCGTAGAAAAACAGATCAAACGGAAAGCACAGATTATTCGGATGAGAAAAATGGCTCTAGCAGCCGCTTGTTTTATCGGCGTGCTTCTACTATCCACTACTCTCAGCTATTACATAAGCAAAACGATGGAACCGGTTCCTCAAACCGTCACCATAACATCCAATCCGGGCATGCGCACCCAATTCGCCTTGCCGGACGGAACAGTTGTACACCTCAACTCAGGTAGTACCTTTACGTACCCTATGCCCTACAATAAAAAGGAACGGAAAGTAACACTCTCCGGCGAAGCCTACTTTACAGTCGCCCATAAAGAAGATCAACCATTTATAGTAAATGTCCTCAATGGCGGTTTTAATGTAAAAGTAACAGGAACCGAATTTAATATACAAGCCTATGAAAATGACGAAGAAATAAACACGACGTTACTATCCGGTTCTGTCATGCTTGAATATATAAACCGAAAAGGAAATACAGACAGAGCTATGCTGGCTCCTTTCGAAAAAGCAACATATAACCCGCTCACAAAGTATTTCAACAAAACGGGAGTAAACGCACAAATCGAAACATCCTGGATAGAAGGAAAACTAATCTTCAGAAACACACCCATACCGGAAGTCTTAAAAAGGCTATCTCACTATTACAATGTGAAATTTGATATAAAGAATCCGGAAATAGAGCACTATCACTTTACAGGAACCTTTATAAATAAGCAGTTATCGCAAGTACTGGACTATTTAAAGATATCGTCCAACATAAACTATAAAATTAATTCTACGGTAGAAGATGATAGTTTCGGAATGAAATACTCCACCATCGTCTTATGGAAAAACAACTAAAATGTCGAACTTAAAAAACTAATGCCTATGATTGAAACAAAATAGAAACAAAAGGCCTGCATAAAAACATACGGAAAAATGCTGTAACACTTTCCCGTATGAAACATCGGCAAGACCATTTAAACGAGTTAAAGAATCAATGTTTTTTAAATCTTAAATCATTACAAAGATATGATAAATAATCGTTATTCCCAATCCGAAAGGGATACTAATAAAAGATTTCCCCTTACACTTAAATATAAGCGAATTATGAAACTAACCGGTTTATTTTTATTCCTGTCTATAAGCGCCGTATTTGCCATTCATTCATATGCACAAGAAACGGCGCTGAACATTAGTACGTCTGAAAAAACAGTTTCTGATGTTCTTGACGCCATAGAAGAGCAATCGGATTTCCATTTTTTCTACAACAATAAATTAGTAGACATCAATAGGGAAGTCTCCCTACATGCTGTAGATAAAGATGTATTTTCAATATTGAACCAACTGTTTGCCGATTCCAATATTCGTTACAAAGTCATCGACAAAGATATTATCCTGACTGTTAACGAATCAAACGGGATAACACAAAACAAGAAGATCCTTACCGGAATAGTTACCGACCTCCATGGCGAACCGATCATAGGAGCCAATGTAGTAGAAAAAGGAACAACTAACGGAACAGTTACCGATATGGATGGAAAATATTCCCTTGATATTACTGCAAATGCCACCCTTGTAATCAGTTATATCGGTTACATAACGAAAGAGATACTCACAGATAGTCGCACCAACTACAACATCGAGCTGATAGAAGATAGTCAAGCTCTTGACGAAGTAGTTGTAGTAGGTTACGGAACGATGAAAAAAAGTGACCTTACCGGATCGATTTCCAATGTAAAAGCTGAAAAACTATTAGATAAACCTTCCGTTAATATAGGTCAAGCACTATCAGGCAAAGCAGCCGGCGTTGAGATATTCGAAAACGGAGGCGACCCGGACGGGAAGATACGTATCCGCATCAGGGGAGATAATTCTATCAACTCATCAAATGATCCGTTATATGTTGTAGACGGTATTATCGGAGTATCCGGAATCAATTTGCTTAACCCTGGTGATATTGAATCACTCGAAGTATTAAAAGATGCATCAGCTACTGCTATTTATGGCGCACGCGGAGCAAACGGTGTTATAATGATTACAACAAAAAGAGGATTTAAGTCGGATAAACCGGTAATTTCCTATGATGGATACCTCTCTGTCGGACATATGGCACGTAAACTTCCGTTGATGAACGCTTCCGAATGGTGGCAAACCTATAATACGACAATGGATAATGCTGCTAAATACAATCCGGAAGGATATGCACAAGGTAAATACGAAAAAATTTCAACAGCCAGTTTGCCTAAACTATTCGATTCATCAGGCAACCCCATTTACGACACAGATTGGCAGGATGAAGCCTATAGGACAACAACATCTCATAATCATCAGGTAAGTGCAAGAGGAGGAGGAGAAAAACTTCTATATAGCGCTCACCTCAGCTACATGCACAAAGAAGCCTTATTAAAGAACAATTACCTCGACAGATTCAGTGGAAGATTAAATATGGATAGTGAATTACGTTCCTGGTTAAAGATGGGAATAAATATGTCTTACAACCATAGTAGCGGAAATAATTTATACAACCATTACGGAATCAAACGATTAATACAAGAAGCCATTCCTATCATACCGGTAAAATATCCTGATGGAAGCTGGGGTAGTAACAGAGACTTTCCCGGAGCCGTGCAAGATACACCGTCGCGATATCTTGAAGAAATGACAAAGGAAACAACGAATTCTCATATCCTTTCCGATATATATCTTGATTTTATCCTTACAAAAGAGCTGAATTTCAAATCTACGTTTGCGATTGATGTGCTAAGCAGGAAGACAAATGAATATTCGGGAAAAGAACTAATCCAATACAGCAAAACGCAAGGAGGTATAGCTAATATTAACACGTCTAATCAGCTTTATTGGCAAAATGAGAATTACCTGAACTGGAACAAGCAACTAAATCCTTCGAACAGGCTGAATGTTATGGTAGGGCTTAGCTGGCAAAAGAAAACAGTTGAAAATGTAGGTAATGAGGTACGTAACTTTAGCGACGATTTCTACCAGTGGCATAATTTAGGAGCAGGTACAGTGGTAATACCACCTACTTCCGAAGACTCCCAATGGGCTATTAATTCTTATTTTGCTCGATTTAATTATAATTTGCTGGAAAGATATTTGTTTACGGCTACCGGACGTTACGACGGGTCGTCCAAATTTGGGAAAAATAATAAATATGCCTTCTTTCCTTCCTTTGCATTCGCATGGAGAGCGTCCGAAGAAAACTTTTTAAAGAATAATGAGATTATCAACAACTTAAAATTCAGAGCCAGTATCGGATTAACAGGGAATCAGGAAATCGGAAATTATAAATTCCTTCAAAACCTGGCTTCAGGAAACGTTATATTTGGCGATAATTACTATTCGGCACTATATAGAAGTACATTTGGAAATCCGGATTTGAAATGGGAAAAAACAATGCAATCGGATATGGGATTTGATATCAGCATTCTGAATCAACGGATAGAATTAACCGCCGACTATTATTTCAAAAACACAAGTGACCTATTACTGAATGCTCCTATACCTAACACATCCGGACTAAGCACAATTATGAGAAATATTGGTTCCGTAAGAAACCAGGGGATTGATTTAACGCTTCATACACATAATATTAAAACCAATGATTTCAATTGGATGTCTACTATTTTGTTCAATAAAAACAAAAACAAAGTAACAAAACTGGGAGCAAATGATGAGGATATCTTCCCTGGGCCAAACCATCCGCAAGGACAATTTACCATTTTAAGAGTCGGTGAACCTGTAGGAGCGCTCTGGGGATTAACAAGATTAGGAACCTGGAGTGAAAATGAAGCAGAAGAAGCTGCTAAATACGGGCGGCTTCCCGGAGACATTAAATTTGCAGACCTGAACAACGATGGAAAAATAAATAACGACGACAATAGTATCATCGGATATTCTTCTCCTAAATGGACATTGAGTTTCTCAAATACATTTGTTTGGAAAAACCTCGATTTTTCTTTCGATATACGGATAGTACAAGGACACAACGTAGTAAATGCCTCTACTCATAATGCAGAAGACCGCTCAGGCGTTGCTAATGGCTTCAAAACCAATTTAGACGCATGGACTCCTTCAAATCAAAATACAATGGTGGCTGAAAGAAGGCCAATGTCTTCTTACTATGATTCTTATCCCGACACACATTGGATGCAGGATGGCTCATTTATACGCGGACAAAACTTTATGTTGGGATATAACTTCAATCAGGATATCCTGCGTAAACTGAAAATAGAGAACTTGCGTATTTATATGAGTGCACAAAATTTATTTTGTATTACTAAATACAAAGGATATGACCCGGAAGTTACAACAAACGAAGGTGCTGCTTTTGGACAAGGGATAGATGACTTCAGCGAACCGAAAGCAAGAACATACACGATCGGCTTAAATATTAAATTTTAAAACAGATATATCATGAACTATAAAGCAATTATATATTGTCTACTTTTTTGTTTCTGCCTCATTTCCTGCAATGACTTTTTAGATATAATGCCAACAGGAACAATGACTACCGATTCGGAATTAAAAAGTAATGAATCAGCATTGGCGCTGGCCAATAGCGCATATCGGAATTCAAATGTAGTCAACAGAATGGTTTCTGGTTGGGGAGCCAATTCTATCTTATTATTAGAGTATATGACAGACAAGGCAACTTCTGAAAACTCACAATCTAATTATAAAGATTTTCAAGATTTAACAGTGAGTTCACGCACAACTTACCTTGAAGATTGGTGGAAATACAGCTATGAAGGGATCAATGATTGTAATCTGGCCTTAGCTAAGATAAAAGAGTTTCCTTCATTAAATGAGAATCTTCTGTCTCAATATGAAGGAGAAATTAAGTTTATGCGTGCCTTCTTTTACTTTTATCTGGTACGTATTTTTGGCGATGTCCCTAAAATTACATCTGTCCAGTCGGAATTAGGGGAGTTACAGATTACCCGTTCCCCGGTAAAAGAGATTTATGACGAAATAATTATTCCGGACTTATTAGATGCCGAAAAGGCTAAATTACCATTTAAAGAAGAAACAGGCAGAATATCGATGGGAGCAGTAAAATCATTATTAGCAGATGTTTATCTTACATATGCCGGATTTCCTATACAGGGTGGTAATCAATATTATACAGAATCTGCCAAACGTTCGTTGGAGATTATTAACTCAAACCAATATACCCTATTCGATCAGTACGAAGATTTATGGAACCCTGAAAATAATAATAAAAAGGAATTTATCTTCCAAATACAATATTCGCTAAACAAACGATCAAATGAAGTAGTATGTGTAGTATTACCTACACGATCAGGAATGTCGGCGTTCGTATTAGAATATGGAAGTCTGACGCCAACAAAGGAATTCGTTGAAAGTTATCCTGAAAATGATAAACGCACAGAAGAAAAACAATTCTTCTTTACTAATTACAAAGGGCATCCCAACAAATTCTCACCCGGAGTTCCGGAATTAGAATTTATGGACTTTAAAGGTTATTATATACATAAGTTTTTCGACAAAAAGGCTATCGATGCTTTAGGACAGTCTAACCTGAACTGGACAATTTACAGATATGCCGATATTCTGTTAATGTATGCAGAAGCACAAGCCAATGCGGATAACTCACCTGATCAAACGGCAATAGATGCTATCAATAAGATAAGAGCAAGAGCCGGACTGGAAGCTTTTAATGATACGAATAAGGAAAAATTCATAAAAGAAGTTTGGGATCAAAGGTATTTTGAATTATGCTACGAAAACAAAACATGGTTCGATATACTACGGACAAGGCTGATACGAGATGACAAGACTGGGAATTACACCTCTTTTGCAGGCTATAAAACACGTGCCGGCAAAACGTATACAGAAACACAATTATTATTTCCTCTACCATTAAGGGAAATTCAAACGAATCCGAATCTGAAACAAAATCCGGGTTATTAAAAGAATCATACATATGGATAAATTTATATATAAAAGGTTTACCTCTTTATTAGGCATTGTGTCTTGCTATTCACTTATACCCGGTTATTCATTTGCTCAGGAAAAACCGAATGTAGTAATCATCTTGGCAGATGATATGGGATACGGTGACGTTGTCTTCAATAACCCGTTAGCACGAACAAAAACACCTAATATAGATAAATTGGCAGAATCGGGTCTTTGTTTTTCTGATGCCCATGCCGGTGGTGCTGTCAGCATTCCCTCAAGATACGGATTGATGACCGGCCGGTATTTCTTTCGTGTAGAAAAGAAAGATTCATACTGGGGGTACTTATCTCCGTTAATCGAACAAGACCGGGAAACAATAGGTTCCATTATGCAAAAGGCAGGTTATGCGACTGCTTGCATCGGGAAATGGCATCTTGGCCTCGATTGGGTAAAAACAGATACATCAAAGCCTCTCATATTAAACAGAAAAATGTTGGGGTATACAAACATTGATTTTTCCCAACCCGTAGGCAGCAGCCCAAATGAACGAGGGTTTGACTACTCTTTCATACTGCCGGCTTCTCTAGATATGCCTCCTTATACCTTCTTAAAAAATGGAAAATCAATCGATTCTGATATTATTCTCACAGCAGAAGCATACCCAAAGTTGTTAAACAATACGGAAAAAGCATGGGATAACAAGCATGTAAACGAAAACGATATTTATTGGGATAGAGGCGTTTGGTGGAGAAACGGAGAAATGTCTAAAACATTTAAAGTAGAAGAATGTCTAGACAATATCGTTGATGAAGGTGTTTCCTTTATAGAAAATCATATCGTCAACAACAAAGAAAAGCCTTTCATGCTCTATTTACCTCTTACCGGCCCTCATACACCATGGATGCCCGGCAATAGTTTTAAAAACACGACAGAATTAGGTGTTTACGGCGATTTTATCGCACAAATAGATCATACGGTTTTTCGCATCAATGAGGTATTGGAAAGATTCGGTATCAAGGAAAATACAATGATCATATTTGCCAGCGACAATGGATCGGCATGGGAAGAAACAGACAATTTACAATATGGGCATTTAAGTAACGGACAATGGAGAGGACAAAAAGGGGACGCCTGGGAAGGAGGACACCATATACCTTTATTTATCAAATGGCCTGCAAAAATAAAAAAAGCACAAACCTATCCACATACTGTCAGCCTGATCGATATATTAGCTACGTTTGCTGAAATGACCGAACAAGCGATTGAAGAGAAATATGCAGAAGATAGTTTCAGCTTTTACAAGGTTATTAATGGAAAATGGACAAAACCTATCCGGGATCATCTTATTTATATCTCTTCATCCGGAAAACTGGCAATAACTAAAGGAGACTGGAAGTTTATTGATTGCATAGGCTCCGGAGGGTTCACGGCTCCATCTAATCCGAAGCCCTATCCGAATAGTCCTAAGGGACAATTATACAATCTGAGAAATGATCCTGCCGAATTTTTCAATCTTTATTTCAAAAATAAAGAAAAAGCTGAAGAACTATCCATACTTCTACAAACAATCGTAAAACAAGAATCTAGTAAATGACAAACATGAAACACCTGAAACAAGAATCAAAAGTCATACTTTCCAACTGTATTATGTTTTGTGGAATATTCATGCAAACCATACATGCACAGAACGAACAGCCGAATATTATCGTTATTATGGCTGATGATCAAGGGTGGGGTGATTTATCATTTAATAATAATCAATCTGTATGTACGCCAAATATTGATCGAATAGCAAAAGAAGGTGTACATTTTACCAATTTTTATGTTTGTCCCGTATCTTCTCCTTCCCGGGCGGAATTTTTAACAGGCAGATATGCCGCTCGCGGAGGAGTCAGCGATGTTTCAAGAGGAGGTGAACGGTTGAATCTGAATGAGATCACAATTGCAGATTATCTTAAACAAGCAGGATATGCTACCGCCGCTTTCGGTAAATGGCATAACGGAACTCAGTATCCATATCACCCCAATGCCAGAGGATTTGATACCTTTTTTGGTTTCTGTTCCGGGCATTGGGGTAATTACTGGAATCCGATGTTGGAATATAACGGAGAAATAGTAGAAGGAAAAGGATTCATCATAGATGAACTGACAAACAAAGCGATAAACTATATTAAAAAAAACAAAAACAATCCTTTTTTTGTATTCATACCTTTCAACACACCCCATAGTCCGATGCAAATCCCTGATAAATGGTGGAACAAGGTCAAAGATCGTCCGATTCGACAACAAGGTGATAAAGAAGATACCAGTTTCACAAAAGCTGCGCTCGCCCTCACGGAAAATATAGATTGGAATGTAGGAAGAATCATGAATTCTATACAACAATTGGGGATAGAGAACAAAACGATTATCATTTATTTATCAGACAATGGGCCTAATAGTAATCGATGGAATGGAGATATGAAGGGAATAAAAGGCTCAACGGATGAAGGTGGTGTAAAATCTCCGCTTTTTATTAAATGGCCGGATAAAATAAAGAATGCTAAATCCATAGAACAACTTAGTGGAATCGTTGACTTGATGCCAACCTTATTGGATTTAACAGGCATCAAGATAGAATACAAAAATAGAATTGACGGAATAAGTTTAAAAGAATTTCTTATAGAAAGGCATCCTACAATAGAAAGAACATTGTTTAGCCATTGGAATCAAAAAACAGCTGTTCGTACACAAGACTATTTGTTAAATTCGGAAGATAAGCTATTTAATACCAGCAAAGACCGGTCTCAACAAATTGATTTAACGGATCAACACAAAGAAATATTCGATAAATTAAAATCACTAAAAGAAATGTATAAAACAGAAATTTTATCAGAATTACAGAATAAAGACACAAGGCCATTTATAATTGCTCACCCTGATGAACGTTTTTCAAAATTACCGGCTCGCGACGGTATACCATACGGAAATATTCAACGGTCGAACAAATACCCAAACAGCTCTTATTTTATAAACTGGATAGATACCTCCGACAGTATATCCTGGAATGTAAAAGTAGAAGAACCCGGAACATTTGAAGCAATGATTTACTATATATGTACCCATGAGAATATCGGTTCAACGCTCCGGTTGTCGGTTGGAAATAGTGAATTGACTTCCCAATTAACCAAAGTCAATGATACACCGATGCTAGGCGCTGAACTCGACAGAGTTCCTCGTACGGAATCATACTCAAAAGGATTTAAACCTTATTCCTTAGGAACAATTATTCTTGAAAAAGGAGAAATGTCCGTTTCCTTAAAAGCCTTACAAATTCCGGGCGAAGAAGTAATGTATTTACAAATGTTGGTATTCAGACGGATTAATTAGTGTCTGTTTATAAACTCCATTTCATGCCTACCTTTTTGAAAAAAGATAGGCACCTCTTGAGAAAAGGTTTATCATGTTGCTGAGACATTATTCCCCGGTATATAAGGATTTGTCAAGGTTTTTCGACGCTGATAAACATTATTTGTTCCCGGTTCCACAAAAAGAAATAAAATTAAATCCTATTTTTACGCAAAATCTCAAATAATAATCTATGATCCATATGAATGTAAAACAACTATTATTGGCAGCAGGTATGCTGCCAATGCCTGCCCTGTCGCAACAACATACTAATTTTATCATCATCTTTATGGATGATATGGGGTATGGCGATTTGGGTTGTAACGGAGCCATCGGCTACGAAACACCTAACATCGACAAAATGGCTACCGAAGGAATGCGTTTCACCCGTTTCTACTCGGCACAAGCCGTAAGCGGCGCTTCCAGAGCCGGACTGTTAACCGGCTGTTATCCCAACCGGATCAGTATGCACGGAGCACCTTCACATGTAACGAAAACAGGTATTCACGACGAAGAAGAAACTATTGCCGAAGTATTAAAAAAGAAAGGATATGCCACCGCCGCTTACGGAAAATGGCATTTGGGGCATCACAAGCAATTCCTGCCCATTCATCATGGTTTCGACGAATACTATGGTATTCCTTATTCCAATGATATGTGGCCCAATCACCCGACAGCTAAATTCCCCAGCCTGCCGTTAATCGAAGGTGACGAAACTATCGAATTAGACCCCGATCAGACAAAATTTACTACAGATTTTACAAACAGAGCTCTGAATTTCATCGATAAGAATAAAAAGAATCCTTTCTTCATCTACCTGGCTCACCCAATGCCGCACGTCCCTCTTTTCGTCTCCGATAAATTCAAAGGGAAAAGCAAACAGGGACTTTATGGCGACGTAATCATGGAAATCGATTGGAGTGTAGGGCAAATACTGGCTAAACTCGAGAAAGAAGGGTTAGACAAAAACACTTTAGTAATAGTAACATCCGACAATGGGCCTTGGCTGAACTATGGCAACCACGCCGGAACAACCGGAGGCCTCCGTGAAGGGAAAGGTACTAGCTTTGAAGGCGGTCAACGGGTTCCCTGCATCATGCAATGGAAAGGCACAATACCCCAGGGCATTATCTGCAATAAGCTATCGTCGGCCATCGATTTATTGCCTACTTTCGCCCATATAGCAGGCGCCCCATTGCCTAAACTGAAAATAGACGGCGTAAACATCTTCTCTTTACTTAAAAACGAAAAAGACGCAAATCCGAGGGAAAGTTTCTGCTATTATTACAGGCGAAACAGCCTCGAAGCTGTTTCCGACGGCAACTTCAAACTGATATTTCCCCACCCTCACCGGACATATGAAGACTTTCTACCCGGTTTAGACGGAGCGCCAGGCAACGTAAACGAATCCCATATGCTGGAAGAAACCTTATTGATAGACTTGCGCCGCGATCCGGGAGAGCGTTACAATGTGATAAACATGTATCCCGAAGTATTGGTAAAATTAGAAAAAATAGCCAATGATATAAGAGATGATTTGGGAGATGATTTAAAGGAGATAAAAGGGAAAAACACCCGTCCAAGCGGTATTGTAAAAGAATGAAACGAATTGGCTGTTACGGGCAACGACAATTATCCGTCTTTTCATTATTTTTAGTATCTTTCGCGAAAAATAAAAAGGATGGATAGAGTTTTTAAATCAAAAGTAGATTGGTGGTATCACCTGCTGCTTTTTATCTTAATCGTTATTTGCTTTGTAGTAGTTATTAACGGTAACATAGCGGCTATAGCAATTATATTATTGATTACAGCATTGGCTGTACATGTGATGCTTAGTACGTATTATATTGTCACGGCCAATGGCAAACTAATTGCTCATTGTAGTATTTTTCCTAAAAAAGAAATCGAGATCAGTTCGATTGAAGGATTGGAACGTACGATTATTCCAGTGTCTAGTTATGCTTTGTCGTTAAACCGTATCGGTATCTGGTCTGGTAAGAAATTATGGATGATGGTATCTCCTCAAAATGAAAAAGATTTTATCAAACTACTCAAACAGTTCAATCCGAATATCAAATTAATAAACGATACAAACTTTCTATAAACATAAAAATCCCAATATAAACTTAAACAAAAAATAAATGATAACGTATGATGTAGCCATTATTGGCGGCGGCCCAGCCGGATATACAGCCGCAGAAAGAGCAGGAGCTGCCGGGCTTTCAACCGTCTTATTTGAAAAAAATGCCTTGGGCGGCGTTTGCCTGAATGAAGGATGTATACCGACAAAAACACTACTCTATTCGGCAAAAGTACTCGATACAATTAAAAATGCTTCCAAATATGCTGTCGGAGCAGAAAATGCTTCCGCAGACCTCCCGAAGATTATCGCACGGAAGAATAAAGTGGTGAAGAAGCTGGTAGCAGGCATCCGGATGAAGATGAAAGAACACAATGTTGTAACCATAGAAGGAACTGCCGAAATAAAAGGACACGCCTCAAACGGAACAATTACCCTTACCTGCGCCGGCGAAAACTATGAAGCCAAACACCTGATTATATGCACCGGTTCGGAAACCATCATTCCTCCCATCCCCGGATTAGATAAAACCGGATACTGGACAAGCCGTGAAGCTCTTCAGGCAAAAGAACTACCGGAATCATTAGTTATTATCGGCGGAGGTGTGATAGGAATGGAATTTGCTTCATTCTTTAATAGTATGGGAACGAAAGTACAGGTAGTTGAGATGCTAGATGAAATCCTTACAGGAATGGATAAAGAGCTGGCAGCCCAGCTACGCGCCGAATACATTAAGAGAGGTGTAACATTTTACGTAGGTCACAAAGTAACGGAAGTAAACGAAACGGAAGTCGCAATAGAAAAAGATGGCGAAACATTCATCCTCCAAGGAGAGAAAGTATTGTTGAGCGTAGGCCGCCGTCCGGTAACACAAGGATTCGGGTTGGAAACATTATCGGTTGAAAAGTTCCGTAATGGCGTTAAGGTAAACGAATTTATGCAGACTTCTCTTCCCAACGTTTATGCCTGTGGAGATATCACCGGCTATTCGCTATTAGCCCATACAGCCGTTAGCGAAGCTGAAGTAGCAGTAAAGCATATCGCAGGAAAATCCACCCCGGGAATGAGCTATAAGGCGATACCGGGAGTTGTTTATACCAATCCCGAATTGGCAGGCGTAGGGGCCACGGAAGAACAATTGCAAGCCGAAGGGAAAGCCTACTCGGTGAAGAAAATCCCAATGGCTTTCTCCGGTCGTTTTGTGGCGGAAAATGAAATGGGCAACGGAACCTGTAAAATTATCCTTTCGGAAGATGAGACGATCATCGGCGCCCATTTACTGGGAAACCCGTCTTCGGAGTTGGTTGTAATTGCCGGCATCGCTATCGAAAAAGGCTTTAAAGCACACGAGTTGGCTTCCATTGTTTTCCCCCATCCCACCGTTGGCGAAATTTTTAAGGAAGCTTTGATCTAAGGGAAAGTAACATTATAATATCAGAGCAGGTAGTTGCATCTTTTTTAGAGAAATTGTATTTTTGCAATCTATTTCAATGAATTATTAATCATACAGACAAATTTTATATGGCAACTACTGCTGATTTTAGAAACGGAATGTGCCTCGATATGGATGGCCAATACTATTTTATTGTTGAATTTCTCCACGTAAAACCAGGGAAAGGTCCGGCTTTTGTGCGTACTAAACTGAAAAACGTTACTACCGGACGTGTAATCGATAAAACCTGGAACTCCGGAGTAAAAGTAGAAGAAGTACGCATCGAGCGTCGTCCTTACCAATTCTTATATCAAGACGACATGGGGTACAACTTTATGCATCCTGAAACATTCGAACAGATTTCAATCCCGGGCGACGGTATCAGCGGCGTTCAGTTCCTGAAAGAAGGCGATATGGTAGAAGCAATGGTACATGCCGCCAGTGAAACGGTTCTTACTTGCGAACTTCCCGCCCATGTGATATTGGAAGTTACCTATACCGAACCAGGTGTAAAAGGCGATACCGCCACCAACACATTGAAACCGGCAACGGTTGAGACAGGCGCCGAAGTCCGCGTTCCCTTGTTTATCAATGAAGGAGAAAAAATCGAAATTGACACACGCGACGGTTCTTACGTCGGACGCGTACGCGAATAATCGTATCCTGCAACGACATGGAAGTACGGTGATCTTTCTATTTTAAACAACATCTCCGTACTTCTGTGTTTTTTCAAAAAACACTTCCTTAATTTATGAATAAACTTACCATCAAAGATTGGGCTGTAGAAGACCGCCCACGTGAAAAAATGCTCCACAAAGGAGTTTCTTCATTAAGCGACGCCGAACTATTAGCTATCCTTATCGGTTCGGGAAACAGCAAAGAATCAGCCGTACAGCTTTCTCAACGTATCCTCCATTTTGCAGACAACAATCTCAACAGCTTAGGTAAACTCACTATTAAAGAGCTGACAAACGAATTTAAAGGCATCGGAGAAGCTAAAGCCGTAACGATTGCCGCTGCGTTAGAACTTGGGCGTCGTCGTAACGATAGCGAACGCCCCAGGCAGGAGAAAATCCTTTGCAGTAACGACGCTTATCTCCTGTTTAAACCATTCATTTGCGATTTACATCACGAAGAATTGTGGATAGCCCTGATAAGCCGGTCGGGAAAAGTAATAGAAAAAATGAAAGTTAGCCAGGGAGGTGTCAACGAAACCTCCGTCGACATCCGTCTGATCATGAAAGCAGCTATCAACGCCCTTGCCTCTGGTATCATTCTTTGCCACAACCATCCTTCGGGAAACTTATCTCCCAGTCATAATGACGATACGCTGACCATCCGCCTCCAAAGTGCCGCTAAGCTAATGGAAATAAAACTCCTCGACCATATCATCATAGCCGATAATACTTATTACAGTTACGCCGACGAAGGAAAAATATAACAGTCGTCAACGGGTAAACTATCAACTAAATCATGTACTTTTGCAAAAAGTACATGATTAAATAATGAGCAACAACGAATTTCTTCAAACAGAAGAGGCCATTGCAGCAATGCTTAAAACTGTTTACGACCCGGAAATACCGGTCAACATATACGATCTGGGGTTGATTTATAAGGTGGATATCGACGATGAAAAGAACGTACGCATTGATATGACGCTTACAGCCCCCAACTGTCCGGCTGCCGACTTTATCCTGGAAGACGTACGTATGAAGGTAGAATCTGTAAAAGGGGTAAACAATGTAGAGATCAACCTCGTATTCGACCCGGTGTGGGACAAGGATATGATGTCGGAAGAAGCTAAACTGGAACTGGGTTTTCTCTAAACGCCGACAGCAAATGGAGACATCCCGTAAGAAGATATATTTCGCTTCCGACTCTCATTTGGGGGCTCGCTTCCACACAGATCCGCTAGCCGTTGAAAAGAAAATGGTACGTTGGCTCGACCATATCAAAGATGATGCTTCGGCTGTATGGCTGTTAGGAGACGTCTTCGATTATTGGTACGAGTATAAATATGTCGTACCAAAAGGCTTTGTACGTCTCTTAGGCAAACTGGCCGAACTTTCCGACGCCGGGATTGAAATTCATATCTTCATCGGGAATCACGACATTTGGATGTTCGATTACCTACCAAAGGAAATTGGCGCCATTATCCACCGCGATGTAATAACGGTAGACCTACTGGGCAAACGTTTCTTCCTGGGGCATGGCGACGAAGTAGATTATCGCAGCAAAGGATTCCGCTTTCTCCGGGCATTCTTCCGCAACCGTTTTTGTCAATGGCTTTATGCCTCTATCCATCCCCGTTGGACATTCGGTTTTGCACTCGGCTGGTCGTTAAGCAGCCGTAAAGGCGGATTAAAAAAAGAAGCTGAACAGGAATATCAGGGAGAGGACTACGAATACCTCGCCGATTTCGCCAAAAAATACCTTAAAAGCCATCCTGATATCAATTTCTTCATTTTCGGACACCGCCATATCATGCTCGACCTGATGCTCAGCCGCACCTGCAGGTTAATTATCGACGGCGACTTCATGACACATTTCTCATACGTGGAATGGGACGGAAACAATCTCTTTCTCAAACAATTTGAGGCGGAAGGTTATTCATTACTAAGATAATTTTGATTTTATCTCCTGATTCTTCGTATATTGACAGTGCCTTAATCCAATACTTAAGGGCGTCGGTGTACTTGTTTTGAATCGCGAAAACGACACCTATGTCGGCATACGACGGCACATGGCCTGCGGATGATAATCATGCCACGCAGGTAGTGAAAGGCGGTCAATTTCGGAATTGAAATCGTGGCTGGCAAACCAATCAAACATTACTTTACCCGAAGGATTGAAAAGCCTTGGAGGAGATGCTTTCACACGAAGCGGACTGACAACTATAACCGTACCGGGGTCTGTAAGCGAATGGGGAGCCGGGGTATTCATGTATTGCGAATCTTTGAATAGTTTTATATAAGAGCATTGATTGTTTAGTCAACTATATTTTGACCGATCACCCAGGTGGCCGGCTCCGATCACCTAGGTGAACGAGCCCGATTACACTTGTGATCGGAT
Organism: Tannerellaceae bacterium; assembly: GCA_031264865.1. GTDB lineage: Bacteria > Bacteroidota > Bacteroidia > Bacteroidales > Tannerellaceae > DFXE01. The sequence goes on from JAISDJ010000238.1 coordinate 34,216, forward strand.
TCAGTCACCTGGGTGATCGGTTAAAAATGATGAGAAAAAATACACGAAACTATCCATACAGAAACTTATTTGTCGTACACCCGAAATTGAATATATAAGTGTTTACCGGAAAAAATAATTACATTTGTAGCTTTAAATCCAATGGTTTGGAGAGTCGTTACTAATTAATAGCAAAAAAGGTTATGAATATTGCACTTATCGGTTATGGGAAGATGGGGAAGGCTATCGAGCAGTTTGCTCTTAGCAGAGGACATAAGATAGTATCCATTATTGATATTACGAATCGGGATGATTTTGATTCGCCTGCATTTAGGAGTGCGGATGTAGCGATTGAGTTCACAACGCCTGATACAGCATTCGATAATTTCATGCGGTGTTTTGCCGCAAATGTACCGGTTGTATCGGGTACTACCGGATGGTTAAATCGTTTAGACGACATAAAGCGGATGTGTGAGGAAGAAGGGAAAACGTTTTTCTATGCTTCGAATTTCAGTATTGGGGCAAATATTCTCTTCGCACTGAATGAATATCTGGCAAAGATTATGAATAAGTTTTCGGCATACGACGTAAGTATCACGGAAACGCATCATATTCATAAATTGGATGCACCCAGCGGAACGGCTATTACGTTGGCCGAAGGTATCCTTAATCATGTGGAACGTAAAAAACGTTGGACATTAGATAAAGAAGAACAACCCACAGACTTGCCTATCCATGCCATCAGAGAAGGAGAGATTCCGGGGATTCATGAAATTGATTACGAGTCGGACGTCGACTTTGTCAGTATCAGGCATGATGCGAAAAGCCGGGCCGGTTTGGCCTTGGGAGCTGTTGTCGCCGCCGAATTTACTGCCGGAAAGAAAGGTTTTCTGGGAATGAATGATATGCTTACATTTTAAAATTGCGACTAATAATATTTATTTATGATCAAGTTAAAAGAAATTCCTAAAAAACAGTGGATTAAGTTCGGTATATGGACGTTGATATATATATTGTTTACCTGTTGGATGCAGAACGCATGGCTGCTGTTGGGACTCATCGTATTGGCCGATATATTCCTGATAAAAAGTATTCCCTGGGGAGGATGGAAGAAATCTAAGAATCCTTCCGTTCGGCATGCATTGGAATGGGTAGACGATATACTGTTTGCTTTGATAGCCGTTTATTTTATTAATCTGTTTGTTTTTCAGAATTATCAGATACCCAGTCCTTCATTGGAGAAAACGTTGTTAGTAGGCGATTATTTATTTGTAAGCAAACTGAGCTATGGGCCGAGAGTTCCTAATACACCCTTCTCTTTTCCGTTGGTACAGAATACATTTCCTATTATCAACACGAAATCATATCTTGATTGGCCTGAATGGGGTTACAAACGAGTAGCCGGATTGGGAGAGGTAAAGCGGAATGACATCGTTGTATTTAATTTCCCCGCCGGAGATACCATTGCTTTAAAAGTCCAAAATCCGGATTATTACACATTGGTAGAAATGTATGGCAGAGAGCGCATCATTTTAGATAAGGCTACATATGGGGATGTCCTTTATCGTCCGGTAGACAAACGGGAAAATTATGTGAAACGCTGCGTGGGAATGCCGGGAGACACTTTGTTAATTGTGAATAATCAATTGTATATTGATGGCGTAGCCTCTAAAAATCCGGAGAAGATGCAGCTCAATTACTTTGTGGAGACGGATGGTTCTGTTATTACGGAAGAGCAATTCCGGTTAATGGATGTAAGCAAAGACGACCGTAAAATGGCATCGGGACAGGTATTATCCTTCCTAGGTTTTATGCCTAATGCCTCGGGACAATATAATCCGGTGTACCATTTTCCACTGACGCAAAAAGGAGTAGAAATTGCCGAGAAGCTTCCTTCTATAAAGAAAGTATTGGTTGAGCCGGACGTATTCGGCGGAGGCGATTATACGTATCCGGTAGATTACCAGACAGGTTGGTCGCGAGATAACTACGGTCCTTTATGGATCCCGAAAAAAGGGGCAACCATCGAGCTTAACGAGCAAAATGTAGGCCTTTATAGCCGTTGTATCCGGAATTATGAAAATAACACATTCGAGGAAAAAGACGGGAAGATACTCATTAACGGAAAGGAAGAGACCACCTATACATTCAAGTATGATTATTACTGGATGATGGGAGATAATCGCCACAATAGCGCCGACAGTCGTTCGTGGGGATTTGTTCCCGAAGATCATATAGTAGGCAAACCTATCCTTATATGGCTTTCGATAGATAAAGACCGGGGTTGGTTCGACGGAAAAATCCGCTGGAACCGCTTGTTTACGATGGTACATAACTAATGCCGGATAGTAGTCATATAAAGAAATATTCTTTAATGCCTCTAAAAAGGAACCGGGGGGTATGGATAATCATTTTTGCCATTGTGGTTTTCGTTTTACTTATTCGTCATTTCTGTATGGGTTCGTACCGTATTTCCACGCATGCAATGGAAGAAGCGCTGCATAAGGGTGATTATGTATTAGTGAACAAACTATCTGCAAAAAAACAGCTAAACAGAAATGAGATCATTCTCTTTAAAAGTCCTTTACAACGTGATAGGGATCACACTCCCCTTATTGCCAGCCGTTGTGTAGCGCTTCCTGGTGATACGATACACGTTGGTAGCGCCGGATATACGATCAATGGCGTATTATATCCTCGTTCGCCACAAAGCCTTGCTTCTTATATGGTATCTCAGGATATCAGAGAACCTTTTGTAAAGTTGCTTACTAAAATGAATATTCCCGTCAGGGAATCACAGGAACCCGGAAAAAGTTCTACATTTACCTTGACTCTTTTTGAAGAATACCAAATCAGGGAAGAGATGAATGAGAAAGCAAACAAATTATTCGTGAAGGAAAAAGTGGAAAATTACATGCTCGTTGTTCCTCGAAAGGGAGAGACATATAATCTGAATCAAGGTTTTCTTACAGCCGGAAGAGAAGTGATCATTGCCGAATCGGCACAAGAAGCGACATTCGCAAACAAGCGGCTTTATCTGGATGGGAAAGAGATTAAAACATTTACGTTCGGCAGAGATTATTATTGGGTGCTTTCAGATAATACGGAAGATGCCGTAGATTCGCGTCATGTAGGCTTTATTCCGGCTGATCATATCATTGGTAAAGTCTGGTTTCGTTGGTTTAAGGCTTTATGATTTATCTTTCCACCACCTATTTAGGGCCCGTGCAGCAATACTGCAAGATCTATCAATTTGTAGATGTCTGCATAGAAACTGCCGAAAATTACCAAAAGCAAACATACCGTAATCGTTGTATTATTGCGGGAGCGAATGGCCCATTATCATTATCTATTCCTTTGGAAAAACCAGAAACACTCAAATGCTTGACGAAAGATATCCGTATATCCGATCATGGAAATTGGCGGCATTTACATTGGAATGCTATCATATCCGCCTATAATATGAGTCCTTTTTTTGAGTATTACCAAGACGACTTTGTTCCTTTCTATGAAAAGAAATATGATTACCTTCTCGATTTTAACGAGCAATTACGTGAACTTATATGCCATTTGTTGGATTTACAGCCAACCATACATCATACACAAACCTATCAGCTTGAAGTAGAAAATGACTTTCGCGAACGAATCCGCCCCAGGCATCCGGGAAAAGATGATTCCTTCCGTCCTATACCTTATTATCAGGTTTTCAGCCGGAAATTAGGATTTCTGCCTAATTTAAGCATCATTGATTTATTGTTTAATATGGGACCGGAAGGAATCCTCATACTGAAAGATTCCATTTCCGGTTAATTTATTCTTTCTGGAATTTGCGGCTTACTTTCAACAAATTTGTTGTAAAGGAAACAACATTTTGCGATTCGTGTATCATATTCAGGTAAACCATACTTGTTTTTGTACTGCTGTCTTGTCCTTGTATACGTTTCAATTCTCTTTTCTTTAGTGCTATTAACTGATTGAGTAAAGAAGCAGATTCTGTTATTAATATATCGAATCCTAAATAATCATTCTTTTGAATCATTTCGGCACAACGATCCAGGTATGACACGATGGCCGGAAGTATTTTACCGAAGTCTTCTTTCTGAATGTCGCTAAGCGGGTTAAAGTTATTGTCGATATGTTCTTTGATGGGCTCTGCTAACCTGCGTACGCTAAATAAAGTTTCGCTGGCAAAATCATTACCCTGGTAATAATAAAGTCCTTTTTCGATCGCAATATTGTGGTCGAGCTGCGTTACCCCTAATGTTCCTACGCGTTTGACTTGTTTGAGGTGGGTTTTCATATCTTCAATATCGTTTAATACCTTGCGTTCATCTTTCAGGTTTTCATGTATAAACCCATTGACCGCCGTTTCGAAGGCTTGCGAAATAAACGATAGATCTTTATATAATTCTTCACGACTATGCTTACGGAATAAAGCTAAGGCTTCGCGGCTATCTGTCGTGTCGCGAAGTTGGGCAACAGTTGTATTGACTTCTTCTCGCAGCGCATCTTTCTTCATTTTCTTCTTATAAATAAGATGACTGCGGACAAGCATATAAACAGCCAAAGCAACCATACTGGCCATTCCCACGATTCCGCCTAAATAAATAAGCAGGGCAACAACAAAACAGATCGTAAATGCCGCACCGGCAGTGATAAACCAACCGCCGATAACCGAGATAACACCTGTAATACGGTATACAGCTGTTTCCCGTCCCCAGGCACGGTCGGCCAGCGAACTGCCCATCGCTACCATAAATGTAACATAGGTTGTAGAAAGCGGAAGCTTCAAGGATGTACCCATAGCAATCAACAAACCGGATAACACCACATTGACAGACGCACGTACAAGATCAAAACTTGCCTGGTTCTCCATTGTGATACCATCTTTATTAAACCGGCTGTTTATCCATTTCTTTGCACTGATAGGTACGAAACTCAATACAGAAGTAGCAGCGCCGCTAAACGTACGGACTAATACACGGGCAACGGGAGAGGTTCCAAAATTTTCTTCGCCTTCCGATTGACGGGATAGGTCTAACGATGTTTTAATAACTTGCTTGGCCTTTTTAGAAGTGAATAAAGCAATCACCATAATTAAACCGGCTCCTATAAGAAAATACCAAGGGGTTTGTGCGGATTCCAATAAGGACGACATTAAAAACTCATTGGGGGCTACCGTACCATTTTGTGCCAATAAATCCATATAAGATGAATACCCAACTAAAGGAACCCCAATAAAGTTTACCAAATCATTTCCGGCAAAAGCTAATGCTAAAGAGAAGGTTCCCATTAATACAACTACCTTGAATATATTTACTTTCAGCCAATATAAAATTTGCATCAGTATAGTGAAACCAATAAAGCTCCACCAAACAATCGTACTTGTATGACCATAAATGTACTCTTTTATTGTTCCGGTCATAAAAGCGCTCTCTTTAAGACCTTTTATGAGCATGAAGTAAAGGATGGCCGTTGCCGCCAAACCACCAAAAAGAGCCGCAAAATATTTCATCCTTTTCTTATAATCGAATGTAAATATGATGCGGGAAACATACTGTACCAGTGTGCCAAATAAAAAGGCTATCACCACAGAAAGGAAGATAGCCAAGATCATTGTAAATGCTTTATCCGTATTTATTAATGTGGCAAACTCAAGCCCTTCGTCCGACTTTATTACTTTAATTAAAGCCAACGCAACCGTACCACCTAATAATTCGAAAACCAACGACACGGTAGTAGATGTAGGCATCCCAAGAGAGTTAAAAACATCAAGTAATACTATGTCGGTGAGCATAACAGCCAGCAGGATATACATAATATCGGTAAAATAGAAATATTGTGGCTGGAAAACGCCATGTCGCGCAACATCCATCATACCATTGGAAAGAGAAGCGCCAATGAATATTCCTACTGCCGCAATGCCCATGATCACCCTGAAGGAAGCAGCTTTAGAGCCTATAGCGGAATTTAAAAAGTTTACGGCATCATTACTCACGCCGACAGATAAGTCGAATATAGCAAGTATAAAAATAAAAATGACTAAAAAGAGATAGAATGTCTCCATATGTTATATCAATTCGTCGTGCAAAAGTATGTAACATTTACTTAACTATATAACAATCTCTGTTACGAAAATGTTACAATTTCCCAATATCGCTTAATTCGACCAGCTTATTTACAATGGCGTAAACCGTTAAACCACTGGCACTGTGGATTTGAAGTTTCCGGGCAATATTCCGGCGATGGGTAATTACAGTGTGAGCAGATAAGTACAAAAGGTCGGCAATTTCCCGGTTTGTCATCCCTTTTACTACACAAACGACGATTTCTTTCTCACGGACACTTAGTGTTTGTTGTTCGTCATCCTCTTTATCATCCTCTGTTTCTTGCAGGCTAAACTGTTCCAATTTTTGTTTCAGTACGTCGAGGGTATCATAGATAGTAATTTGTTCGTCGTAATAACGGAGATGGTTCTTGTCTATCAAACTGTATAGAAGAGCAATATATTTCATCGAAAGATTTCCTGTTTCTTCTCTTAATTGATGAAGTATTTGCCCCGTCACCATAGAAGGATTTATAATTAGTATATCAGGTTTATTCAAACGTACAGCTTCATATAGTCGCTCGCTACTATCAATTTCTATAATCTGAAAATGGAACCCGGCTAGTTTTCGTAATTGTACTTCCATGCCCGAACGGATCATACCGGAGATTTCGGCAATCGCTATTTTTAGATTGACATTCATTGGTTATATCTGTTTTTCCAGTTCCAAAATGGCAGGTGTAAAAAGATTATTCTCTATTTGATTATGAGTGGTTAAATCTTTTTCCGTGCTAAAGATATCAAATAAGACACTGTTGAATAAATTACTTCCTTTCCCTGGATAATATTTTAGCAGAAGATATTTTAGTTCTGTAATCTTTGATTCTATCTGGTCGTGCCTTCTGTGGAAAATAGAAATATTGTATTTCGGATTTTTTTTGCCTTTCAAAAGGTTGCGTACATAGGGAAATACGATTTTTTCTTCATACATCATATGTTTATCTACCTCGCAGGCATATTCGTCAAAGAATTTGGTGATAGCAAATGCTACGTCTTCCGGACAATTATCCTTAGTGGCTTCCGTCAATTTACGCCGGAGATGAGGCAAACGAAACTTTAAGAAATAGTCGTGTGCATTATGAAGATAAACTATTATATGTTCTAATGAAATACATTTATTTATATCCTCTACCGGCGTATTTCTTTTTTGAATAAGAAAATTAACTACCGTTAGAAAGGTGCAGCAGTCTACTTTGTCTTGCCGGCAAACTTCCCCGATTGTCTTTTCACCGAAACCCGGTTCAATTCCAAACCGACTCATTACCAGTAGCATGGAATAATTATTGGATATCAGGTCAAACATCTTGTCAGTTTCCCGATATGCTTCTTTTTTATACATAATTATATGATTTCAATTTCGATTTTTTACTTTTGTCAAAGTTACATCTTTTTACGATATATTTTCGTAACATTCAACAAATCATTGACATCTATTGATGAATCCCTATTTTTAGGTATCAACAAGTTCGCAATTATACATATATATAGGTATTGCAGACGTTTACCGATAAGTATACCTTTGCAACAGACTAACAAAGTAACACTATTAGTATAATCGCTATATCAAAACCTCGTGCTAATTATGTAAGCATATAAGATGATTATTGCAAAAGAAGTCTCCCTGTGAAGAGAGACTTCTTTTGCTTTTAGAGAAACAGCATATAAATTAAAAGTTAAATCATTCATGGGGCAAATGGTGATATTAAAAAAAATCAGCAACCAAATACATCCGCTATATAATAATTTTCCTGACAGAAAAGGTGAAATTTGAATCCGGAACGGATTGCAAGATGTGCTTATCATACAAAAAAAGAGCTGATAAAATCAGCTCTACTCGTTGTCTCATCAAGATTCGAACTTGAACAAACAGAACCAAAACCTGTTGTGCTACCATTACACCATGAGACAATCTGATGCTTTATTCAAAAGCGATGCAAAGGTAAAGAATTTCTTTTGCTATACAAATATTTCGCTGCTTTTCTTTTCGCAGGCTGGAAATATAGGGGGATCAGAACAACAGCATAAGGGTGGAGAGGATCGTTACTATAATAATAAAGGTACGGTAGCTTTTTTCGGGGACTTTCTTTACGAAATAAATGCCTGCTATGGCGCCGGTTATCATAAAGGGGATGGTGAGGGCGTTGAGGGCTACGGTTGTCAGGGTGATATTGTCCCATACAAAGATCTGGAGAGGGAGTTTGAGGTAATTGACGACAAGGAAAAACCAGGCGCTTGTTCCTACAAAACTATATTTGGGCAGGCGCATGGAAAGCAGGTAGACCGACATGACCGGGCCGGCGGCATTTCCTATCATCGTGGTAAAACCGCCCATTAACCCAAACAAAGGTGCATACCACCAGGCTGTATACATTTTATTATCTATGCCTTTCTTCTCCGTCCAGAACATAACGGCTAAGCCTGAAAATATACAAAAGGCCATTAACCGGCGGAATTCAT
>JAISDJ010000259.1 GCA_031264865.1 Tannerellaceae bacterium
CGTAAAATATGCATTTTTTCAGCGTGAAAACGGCACAAAGGTAGCTATTTGTTCCCTTTGCCCCATAAACGATTCCGCACTATTTTAATATATTTAAGTTTTTTTTGCTATTAAAAGGAGAGCTTGTAACTGAGATTCGGCAACAGGCTACGTACATTCTCTTTCTCAATTGCGTTTGTTTTCTCATTGTAATAATACCCGTATTGCCCGGTTTGTCCGGTTATATTCAAGATTTGAAGTCCAAATTCGTGGGAAACCTTCTTCTTGTTTAATTTGTAGCTTACTCCAAAATCGGTAGTAAACACGGGGGAGAACTGCTTGCCGAATGCTTTTGTTTCATCGTAAACGATGTTTTTATCTGCTAAGGAAGCGGCTTTATCAATAGGGGTATAACGGTCGCCTCCCTGATAGGAGAAACGAATATTGGCATTGAAAATATGCTGCCGGCGCTTGCCCCATATCCATTCCTTCCCTCCTAACCCGTTAAATAAATACCCTCTGTCAAGCCGGGTGCCCCGCCAAACGTTGTCTCCGCCCAGATATTCCGACTTAAAGAGCGAGCCGGTAAACATATAATAATATCCTTTATTCAAATAGCGTTCCAACGTAATGTCTACGCCATAATTCCGTCCTTTACCTTTATTTACCAATTGGCGGTCTAAATAATAAAAATCATGGTTGATGATAGAGAATGAGGTTCCAGGCTCGACAGGTATATTAAACAAGGCCTGATAGTAAGGCTCTACTTTCAAATGGATATTATCCGAAATGCTCAAATCATAAGTCAATACAAAATGGTGCGCTTTGGATAAGCCTAACTTTTTGTTCACTTCAACATTTCCGGCTTTTGGCATCTTTACATAGTAATAATCAAGTTTCTCACGGCGGCTGTGCAACCCATACGCTATGGCTAATGATTGTTTGGGTACGAATTTCCATTTCAGTGACAACCGGGGCTCTATCGTCCAATTGGCATTTAAGGTAAACCATTGGGCGTTCGCTCCTACATTAGCCACCCATTTATCCGTAAGATTAAAGACGGAATTGCTGTATGCCGATAGAACGGCAGCTTCGCCATTCCCTTTCACTATCTTCTGCATCGGTTGGTTTAAGCCGAAGTTTGGAGATAAGTTAAAATCCAAATCATAGAAAAGCCCTGTTACGGTTATACCTGAACGATTGGTATGCCGGGAGCTGTATTTTTTGTTGAAATAAGCGTTGAAGACAATATCCATATTCGTACTTTTCATGTCTACCACCGGAAAATAAACAGAGGAAGTTGGGGAAGGAAGTTGTTCTACCTTCGGGCGATTATCCGAATAAGTGGCAGCTAATGACGTCTTGATATAAGCGGTATTATCCAACTTATATCTGTGGGTAAACCCTCCCGCTCCTTTTAGCATGGTTGTTTTCGACTTTTGGCGGTCGGCAAATGTTTTCCATTCGGAGAGATTCTTCTGCACATCGTATTTGTTCATGTCTGCTAATCCAATGCCCCAAACGGAAAAAGTACCTGCTTTCCGTGTCGGAAAGTTCAGTTTAAAAGCGAGGTCTTGGTAGCTAATGCCTGTATTATCGGTAAAAGCGCCCATTAATCCGGTAGTAGAATAGCGGTAATTGAAAATATAAGAACTGTTGGTTTCCTTACTGATAGGGCCTTCGGAGGCTAAGTCGAGGCCTAATAAACCGATCTGGATGGTATGTTCATGTTTCTCATTATTCCCTTTCCGGATAGACATATCAAACACTCCTGCCAGTGTATTGCTGTATTCTGCGGGAAAAGCGCCGGTAAAGAAATCAGAGTTGCCCATAACCTGGCTGCTTAACCCGGAGAATAAGCCTCCGCCCACACCCGCCATATCGGCAAAGTGAGTGGGATTCGGTATCTCTATCCCTTCCAGTTTCCATTGCAGGAATTGCGGCGAGTTGCCACGGATCGCAATTGCATTCGTTCCGGGAGTGCCGGCTACACCGGCAAAGGATGTTGCAAGGCGGGCCGGATCGTCTAACCCGCCTGCATACCGGTTTGCTTCTTCCATACTAATCATGCGGCCACCGGTTAAAGCCATCGGATTGAGTGTCTCCTCCTTGTTCGTTTTGGGATAGACAACTACCTCATCAAGCATTTGTGCATTCTCTTTCAGTGGAATTTCGAGATAAACCTCTTTGGATGATACCAATATTTCCCGGGAAATAGACGTTTCGTAGCCCACATAGGTTGTTTGAATATCATAACGCCCAATGGGAATGTTACTTAGTTTGAATTGTCCGGTACTGTCCGTTACCGTTCCAATGCTCGTGTTGGGGATTCCTACGGCGGCATAAGGAATCGGCGAACCGGACGCTTCGTCTGTTACGATCCCGCGGATGGTCTGCCGTTTGATTGAAGAATCCGCCTTTTCCTGCTCCGGGATCAGGATGATATGGTAACCATTTATTATATAGGTAAGCCCTGTTCCTTTCAGCATGGCGGTTAAGGATTCTTCCAATGTGGCATTCGTAAGCGACAGAGATATTTTCTTTTTGATATCCGGTTTGGATTGTCCGTAGGCAATGCTATAGCCCGTTTGTTTCTCTATTTGCTCGAAAGCTTCCGACAGGGAAATGCTTTTTTCGCGGATGTTTACTGTCTTTTCCTGTGCCATTCCATATACAGAGGCAAGCAGGAGAATCGTTAGAATAAATACTCTTAGGTTTACTACTCTCATTTGTTCGTTTTTTTGTGATGTTACTACTTTGTTTCCTTCTCTGTATACAACCGAATGTGCAAAATCTCAATGCGTAAAAAGTGATTT
>JAISDJ010000304.1 GCA_031264865.1 Tannerellaceae bacterium
CGCCGTGCCGAACGACAGTAACGGCCTGTGTTTATGTACCGGTTCATTCGGCGTACGGAGTGATAACGACCTTGCCGGCATTATGGAACGGTATGGCGACCGGATTGATTTTGTGCATTTCCGCAGTACCCAACGGGATGCGGATGGTAATTTTTATGAAGCCAATCACCTGGAGGGAGATGTAGATATGTATGGTGTAATGAAAGCCTTATTAGCCTTACAGCAACGACGGGGATGTTCTATCGCCATGCGCCCCGACCACGGACACCAAATGATAGACGACCTCAAGAAAAAAACGAATCCCGGTTACTCCTGCATCGGACGCCTTCGTGGATTAGCCGAACTCCGCGGATTGGAAGCAGGTATTGCCAAGTCTTTATATCCCAACTAAAAACGCTACAAACTAAAATACGGTAATTGAGTGGTCTTTTATGGAAAATACGAATGATTATTATATTGAACGTTTATTAAAGCGAAGTATCAAACCGACGTCGACTAGGATACTGATACTGAAAGTGATCCTGAAACGGGAAGCGGTTTTTAGTCTGGCAGATTTGGAAACGGAATTGCAAACGATTGATAAATCGACTATTTTCAGGACATTGATACTGTTTCTGAAACAGCATTTGATACACACAATAGATGATGGTTCAGGCTCGTTAAAGTACTCTGCCTGTGAGGAAGATTGTGATTGCTCCATTGAACGACAGCATGTACACTTTTACTGTAAAGAATGTAAGAAGACTTTTTGCCTTCGCGAAACACAAGTCCCTATGGTTGATTTACCCGAAGGATTTTCGTCCGACAGTATTAATTATGTTATAAAAGGACTGTGTAGCAGTTGCAAACTATAATTTTATTCGTGTTTAACGGGACGCTAATGATATTAATGTAGATAAAAATTCTTTAATTTGTGGCATAATTCACATTTAAACAGAGAGATTCTATTGCTATAGATATGTTGTTATGCAAATAGAGCAGATTGACGAGCATATTATCAGGAAGATTAATGCCGGGGATGAAAAAGCTTTTTCAAAGCTTTATGAAGCTTATTATGTCTATTTGAATTCAATTGCCATTTATTATGTGATAGACAGTAATATAGGAGGAGAAGTTGTCGATGATGTTTTTATGAATATCTGGAACAAGAAACATCCACTGGTTTATCCTGTTCATTCTTATCTAATTCGCTCGGTGCAGAACGGATGCTTGAATTATATCCGTTCGCAACAAGTGCAACAGCAAGTATATGATGAGCATAAGGAAAGGCTTCTTTCTTTTCATGAGCGCCATATATTATCAACGCCGGTACCCCTGCAATATGTGGAGATGCGTGAAACCGAAAACCAGATACGTGCGGCAGTGGACCAGCTTCCTTCTCAATGCCGAGCTGTTTTTGAGGCCTATTTTTATTCCGGAAAATCTGTTGATACCATAGCCAATGAATTTCAGATCAATATAGGCACTGTGCGTGTGCAACTAAAGAAGGCGATAGATCGTTTGAAACCCATGTTAAAACACTTGTTGATCATTTTTTTTGTATAAAAATCACTTTTTGCGTAAATTTTTTTCCATTGAGATTTGTATTAATTATAAATGCTGAATAATTATATGATGCAAAATAAAGATATACAAGATAAAGATATTTTGTTTGAAAATCTGATGGTGGAGTTCTTGTCTGGTTCAATATCCGACGAGAATAAGATTGTATTGTTTGCTTTGACGGAAGAGTCGGAAATATATGCACAGGCATACAAGGAAAGAGTAAAACTCAATGCTTTACTTCATGTCCCGATGTTTGAAGCCCAGAAGCAGGATAAAATCGGTGAATTCCGGAAGAATCTAAAGAAAAATCAGGTAAAAAGAAAGGCTAACGGCTGGCTGGTTTATTTACGGAACACGGCAGCCATATTATTATTGATGAGCTCTGCCTCTTTAGGAACCCTTTTTATTTATGCCTATTCGGAAAAAAATGCCGATACGACTTTTTATGAAACCGTAGTGCCTTTTGGGTCTCAGACCAAAATAATGCTTCCGGACGGGAGTATTGCGGTTCTCAATTCAGGTTCCATTCTGAAATATCCATTGTCTTTTGGAAAGAAAGAGAGGGATGTATTTCTTGAAGGCGAAGGATATTTTGAAATCTCCAAAGATCAATCTAAGGCTTTTCAAGTCTATGCCGGTGAAGTGAAGGTGAGGGTAACAGGTACTAAATTCAATATTTGCTCTTATCAAGAAGATCAATCAATAGAAGTAAACTTGATAGAAGGCAGTGTGGATGTGATAGCCTTAAATCAAAGTATGAATTTGAAGCCAAACGAAAAAGCCGTTTACAGTCATGTATCCGGGGAGTTGGTCAGACTTCCGTCTGAATCTTATAAGGCTGCTTTGTGGACAACAGGCAAGTTGAGCTTTGTCAATACTTCTTTTGTCGATATCCTGAAAGACATCGAAAGAAAGTATAATATAAAAATACATGTTGAAAGTAAGCGGGTTCAAAATGAATCTTTCTCAGGTAGTATCAATCTGACCATGCCGCTTAAGGATATATTTAACTTTATAGATGTTGACCACAAATATATTTTTGAAAGAACCGGGGATGTAATTATTTTAAAAGACAGATAGTCTGAGTTTATTAATTGAATTGCTAATCTTAAAAAATCGCGTATGGTAAAAACATGATCATTAAAAAAAGAGGAACCGGAGAAAAGTTTCAGGATTCTCCGATTCCAACTGCTCTTTAAACTAATTAGTTGTTAACTAAAAAAATTCATTACAAAAGTATGAAAAAGAAACAAGAAAAAGGGGTGATAGAATCATTATTTTATCGCCGACGGAATTTTTCCACTTTATTACATTTGTCTTCTCTGTTTTTTCTTTTCCATCTGATCTTTGTCTTCACAGTATCAGCAAATAATATACTACAAGACAAACGATTAACCATCAAACAGAAAGCTGTGACTATCAGTAAAGTACTTGATGAAATTGAACAGGAAACCGGTTATTCCATCCTGGTGCGTGACAATGATTTGAACATTCAAGAGAAAGTTTCTATCGATCAAAAAGATAAAAGTTTAGATCAGATACTGACTGTTTTATTTCAAAATAAGGATGTCATGTATGAGATAAAAGACAATACGATCTCCATCTTTAAACCGGAAAAAAAGCAAGACAACACTAAGCGGCAAATAACCGGAACGGTCACTGAGGAATATGGCGAGCCGGTTATCGGAGCGAATATCGTGGAGAAAGGGACGACCAATGGGGTGATTACCGACGTAGACGGGAAGTTTACACTTACGGTTGCGGAGAACGCGACATTAGAAATTTCCTATATTGGATATGTTGCTCAAAGTATACCGGTGCGTAATCAAACGAATTTTTCCATTGTCTTGAAGGACGATACACAAGCGTTGGAAGAGGTAGTAGTGGTAGGTTATGGCATAGCTAAGAAGAGTGACCTGACAGGTTCGATTACACAGGTGAAAACAGAAAATATGCAGAACTACACTCTTTCCAATGTGAGTGACCTCCTGCGTACAAGCATTCCTGGAATGAATGTAGGATATGCTGTTTCGGCCAAAGGAAATAGTGATATGATGATTAGAGGAGATAATACATTAACTGCGGGCTCCAGCCCTCTCGTCGTAGTAGATGGGGTTATTTATAACGGAGATATATCAGACATTAACCCGAATGATATCAATCAACTGGATATAATGAAAGATGCAAGTTCGGCCGCAGTTTATGGTTCTAGGGCAACGAACGGAGTTATTGCCATCACGACCAAAAGAGGACAGACAATCAAGCCGGTAGTTAACTTCAGTGGGACTATGGGAGTAGCTACGGCAGCCAACAGACTAAAGCCATATAATAAAGACAGTTTTATAAAATGGCGTTCCGATATGTTCAAATCCGTTTATAGCGCTACAGTGGAACAACAACCTTGGAGTCCTTTCGATGATCCTCGCACAATCGACTCTCAATATCTGAACGACTGGATGGCTTACCATAGTACCACCCAGGAAAACCTTGTT
Organism: Tannerellaceae bacterium; assembly: GCA_031264865.1. GTDB lineage: Bacteria > Bacteroidota > Bacteroidia > Bacteroidales > Tannerellaceae > DFXE01. The sequence continues at coordinate 4,038 of JAISDJ010000304.1, forward strand.
GACGCATGGTTGTCGGGATTACGCCTGACAGGTTTGGAAATAGAGAATTATAAAGCCGGACAGAGCATAGACTGGGAAGATTATATATTCCATAATGGACTTAGGCAAGATTATAATCTCAGCCTTTCGGGTCAAAAAGACGATTTCTCTTATTACTGGTCATTGGGATATATGGATAATGAATCGCTGACTATAGGCGATGAATTTTCAACAATACGCTCAAGAGTGAATGTGGAAGGTAAGCCTGCAAAATTCTTAAAAGTTGGATTAAATACTCAGTTCTCTTATCGTGACGAAAGTTCTGTCCCTGCCGGCCAAGGGCAGTATAAGATGCTAACACCCTATAGCTCTTTTTATGATGACAACGGAGAGACTTTAAGGTTGTACCCTAATGATGACATTCAAGCAACACATCCACTGCTTGCATCGACATACAGAACACGCGAACAGGAGTATTTCACTTTGTTTCCAAAGGTTTATGCTATTTTAGAATTGCCATTTGGAATTACATATACGTTGAATTATACTACCAGGTTTGTCTTTTATCATAACTATGTACATGATTCATCCGAACATCCTCAATGGGGATTGTATGGAGGTAGTGCTTCACGTGAAAATGCACTAAGGCGAGAATGGCAGGTAGATAATATTATAAACTGGAACAAGACATTCCTTAATGATCACAAAGTAGATATCACGTTACTTGCTAATGCGGAAAAATATCGGGAAGATTCTGATAAGATGCAAAATCAAAATTTCAGTCCCAACGATGTGCTGGGATATCATGATATATCTATCGGATCATTGCCTGTAATATCAAGTAGCGACCAGGTGCGGACAGCGGATGCTTTGATGGCACGACTTAATTATATTTATAAGAATAAGTATATACTTACCTTGTCGGTAAGAAGGGACGGTTCTTCTCTTTTTGGATATTCAAATCCCCATGCTACTTTCCCTGCTGCTGCTTTGGGATGGGTGGCTTCTGAAGAAGATTTTTTCAAGGCAGACTTTATAGACTATTTGAAACTAAGGGCTTCCTGGGGTGTGAATGGGAACAGATCTATCGATAATTATGCAGCCCTTTCTCATATTGTGTCTGGGAAATCATTGAATTCGAATGGAAATGCCGTTACAATTCCAATCTTGTCTATAAATACAATGGAAAATAAGAAACTAAGGTGGGAAAGGACTGAAGCGTATAATTTCGGATTGGATTTCAGGATATTTAATGGCTTGCTTAGTGGAACGATCGAGGCATATAGTATGTCAACAACAGATGTGCTGGTGAACAGACAGCTCCCGACAATTACAGGTTTTAAAAGGGTATATGCCAACTTGGGAGAAGTGAAAAACAGAGGTTTTGAACTGTCCCTGAATAGTACCAATATAAAAAGGCCTAATTTTGAATGGGTTTCAAATCTGATTTTTTCATTGAACAGGAATAAGATTATTTCTATTACCGGAGAAAAATATGATGTTTTCGACAGTAATGGAAATTTGATCGGACAAAAGGAACCCGATGATATAGATAATAATTGGTTTATTGGCCAATCTAAAGATGTGATATGGGACTATAAAATTTTAGGTACCTGGAAAACAGGACAGGAGGAAGAAGCGGCGGAATGGAATCAGGCACCAGGTGATTTCAGATTGGAAGATGTGAATAATGATGGTATATTAGACGATAATGACAAACAATTTTTAGGACATAAAACTCCGAGATTTGCCTGGACATTATCCAATTCATTTTATTTGTTCCGGGATTTTGAGTTTTCTTTTGTCTTATATTCCCTTTGGGGCCACAAAGCAAGTTATAATTTAGCTCAACATGATGACCATATTGAAGATCGTTGTAATTCCTGGGATATTCCTTATTGGACACCGGAAAACCAGTTAGATGATTATGCCCGGCTAAGATCTGCACCGGCAAAAGGGGTAAACTACTCCGTATGGTTCAATAAGTCTTATATCCGAATGGAGAATGTAGCCTTAGCATATAAAGTTCCTGCGAAATTTTTAAGTAAAACTCCTATTACCAATTTAAAGCTATCACTTAATGTAAGAAATGCTGCATTATGGGCTCCGGGTTGGAAGTTTGGCGATCCGGAAGACGTAACACGCTCTCAGAGGATATTTACATTCGGTTTAAACATGACATTATAATTAGCAAACTATAATACACAGATTTATGAAAAAGAAAATGAAATATAAGACAGGGGCAATCATTGCTGTTTGTCTGTTGAGTTCATGTGGATCTGATTTCCTGAATCCTGACCCGTTGTCCTTCTATGCTCCGGAAAATGTATTGGTCGACGAAGCTGGCCTGCAGGCTGTATTGGATAATGCATTGACTTCTTTTCGGAATGAATTTTGTACGGATCAGGCGCCATTTCTCACGAATATGAAATATTCAGACATTGCGGTTGACGGTTCTACGGATAAGGCAACCCCATGGCAGGATCTTAATAATCAAATGCTTCCTGACGGAACAAATAATGATCTTGCGTATACAAAAATAGGCTGGTATTGGGATGAGTCGTATATCAATATAAAAGATTGTAATACCATCGTAAGCAGAATAGACAATGCTGAATTTTCATCGGAAGAGGCAAAAAACAGATTACTAGGATGCGCTTATTTCGTGCGTGCGTATCGTTATTACATGAAAACCTTGCAATATGGTGATGTCCCTCTCGTATTGGAAGAACCATCCGAACCAAAGGTAGATTATTATACGACGACAAAAGAATCTATCTGGCCCAAAATGATCAAAGACCTTGAGTTTGCCATAAAATATGTCCCTGAAGCTAATCAGACAAACAGAGGACAGGTTACTAAAGCGGCTTGCAAACATCTGCTTGCCAAATATTATTTATTAGAGGGAAGGTTCGACGAAGCAATACAGATAACTTCAGAAGTGATAAACGGAGGCATTCATAAACTATGTACCAGCCGCTTTGGTTCTGATGCAAGTGTGCCGGAAAAGGATGTCGTATGGGATATGTTTCGTGTTGAGAATAAAAGTCTATCTGAAAATACGGAGGGATTATTAATGACAATCGACAGGTATGGCATGGATGGAAATACCACTGGAGTTATATCTATGCGAAATGCACTTCCGTATTATGGACTGACCGGTATCATTAAAACTCCTAATGGAGCGAATGGATTATCTGATGCAGCAAATAATGAAATAGGTCTTGTGGAAGAGTACGGAAGAGGCATTGCCCGTATCCGTCCGACATATTACGCGCAAAAAGGTGTGTGGGCAATTAACGGAAATGAAGATTTTTCCGATTACAGGCATAGGACAGATAATGAAAACTGGATCACTATGGAGATGTTGGTTTATAATAGCCCTGCTTTGAAAAGGAGTGGAAATGAATGGTATGGAAAGAATCTTCAATTGTATAATGACCAGGGGGTCATATTGTGTAGTGATACGATCAGATGCTGGTTTGGCTGGCCTCATTATAAGGTATGGGTCCCCGATCCTGACCGGGTGCAGCCTTGGGGTGGACAAGGTGATTGGTATATTTTCCGTTTAGCAGAAACCTACTTGCTTAGAGCTGAAGCTTATGCATGGAAAAGTGAATGGCAAAAGGCTGCTGATGATATAAATGTGGTACGGAAGAGAGCGAATGCGCAATACATATATACTGCGGAAGACCTTCAAGTTCAACAGATAGATGCAATACTGGATGAAAGGGCGAGGGAACTATATTATGAAGAATCGCGAAAAGTGGAACTGACAAGGATGGCTATCATATACGCAAGAACGGGTATCCAATGTTATAATGGGAAAACATACAGCATGGATAGAATAACCGAAGATAATTTTTGGTATGACAGAGTAGTGGAAGTCAGTGATTTTTATAATAAGGAAGCCAGAACTCCTTATGGGAATTACTTTACATGTTCTCCTTTCCATATCTTTTGGCCAATCCCATCTTATGCGATAAACACAAATACCGGTGGGATTATAAACCAGAATAAAGGTTATCCCGGGACTGAAAAGAACATCGCTCCTTTAGTCTATGATGGCGATTAGCTTTTTATTTGATAAACAGGTTTTATTTGAGAATTAAATTCGGTATATAACCTGTTTATCAAATTTTTAATCATATATTTTCTAAAACATATCTTATGAAGTACTTACCAAATATATTTTTCCTTTCCTTTGCTCCCGGGATTCTTTTTGCGGAGTGTAAGGAGGAGAAAGTTACATTTGTAAAGCGGCCGAATATCCTGCTTGTTATTAATGATGATCAGACGTATGTGCATACGAGTTTTGCGGGAACTCGTTTTATATCTACTCCGGGATTCGATAGGGTGGCTATGAATGGGGTGTATTTTACGAATTGTTATGCCGGATCACCGGGAAGCGCACCTTCCCGAAGCGCGTTGGTGACGGGGCGACATCATTGGCAGAATGAACAATCGGGGCAACATGCATCTTCCTGGATGAAGAAATATGTCCCATTTGTCGATGTCCTGGAGGCGAATGGCTATCATACCGGATTTACCGGGAAAGGAGTTGGTCCTTTTCAATATGCAAGAAGTGAGGCTGATTCTTTATGGAGGAAGAATGATGCGGCGGGGCGGGCATTCAATCGGTATAAATATATGAAAGGAGATCCGTCGGATCCACGGACGGCAAAAGAAATCGGATTGACTGATTATTTTGAGAATTTCCGTGATTTCATACAGCAGCGTGAAGCCGGTCAGCCATTTTATTTCTGGTATGGGGCTACGGAGCCGCATCGCGCTTACGAAAAAGATTCGTGGAAGCGTAACGGAAAAAGCCTTGACCAGGTAAATGTTCCCGGTTTTTTACCGGATGTGGATGAAATAAAGGGAGATATACTGGATTATGCTATTGAGATAGAATGGGCGGATTCACATCTGTGCAGGATGTTGGATTACTTGGACTCTATAGGCGAACTTGATAATACGATTGTTATTGTAATGGCAGACAACGGTATGCCTTTTCCACGGGCGAAAGCCAATTGCTTTGAATATGGCGTACATGTACCACTGGCAATTAGCTATCCGAAAGGTTTTCCTGCCGGTCGGCGTGTAGATGATCCGGTCGGTTTTGTAGATATCGTCCCAACAATTCTAGAAATGGTAGGCATGAAATCTGACGGAATGTTACCGATGTCGGGTCATAGTATAGTAAACATTCTTAAATCAGAAAAGAAAGGAATTGTAGACGAAACAAAGAAATACGTATATATGGGACGTGAAAGACATTCCTCTTCTCGATGGCGGAACCTGGGGTATCCACAACGAGCTGTTCGCAGTTCCGACTTTTTGTTTATATGGAACATAAAACCCGAACGTTGGCCTGCCGGAGCGCCTCAGGCAATAGATAAAGAGACTGGAAAACTTTTGCCTATGTATGGAATTGACGATAGAGGTATCCATCGTTCCGAGTGGGCTTTTACGGATGTAGATGCCGCGCCTTCCAAGTCTTTCCTGATCGAGCATTATAAAAATCCTGCTATCCGGCCATATTTTGATTTTGCTTATGCTAAGCGACAAGAGTTTGAGTTATATCATATTGCGAATGATCCGTTCTGTCTTTATAACTTGATTGGAGATGCAGATTATTCCGATGTAGAAGAAGAACTAAAGAATGCCTTGGTAAAGGAGTTGGAACGGACGGGTGATCCGCGCGTTATGGGGCCGGATCAAGAAATATTTGAATTTTATATCCGTTACAGCCCGATCCGGCTATTCCCTGAACCGGACTGGAAAAAATAAAGGCTGAGAGCACATTGACAGGTTAATAGTAAACAATTTAATAACTCTATAAAGTATCGATTATGTGTAAAAAAGTATTTTTATTCTTATTTCTTTTACCCCTTCAGTTCACCGTGGCTCAGACCAGTATGTTAAAAAATTTCCCTGCAGGATATACTCCTGAGGAAGTCGGTAAGCGACTAGCATATCATTTTGTGGACGACAGGCACGACCTTTATGCTGGAAGATATATCCATTATGCGGAAGTATGTACTTGGTCAGGGGCACTTGATTTTGCTGTTCAAACAAAAGACCAAGAACTAATTAAACTGTTGCAGAATAAATTTGAGCCTTTCTTCACCAGGGAAAAAGCCTTATTACCGCCCATGAACCACGTGGATTACAATATGTTTGGAGGATTGGCTTTGCAACTTTATCAACTAACAAAAGATAAGCGATATCGGGAGATGGGAATGGCTTACGCGGATAGTCAGTGGGAATTACCAAAGGATACGCAAATTGAAGAAAAATATTGGGCAGAAAAAGGATATTCTTGGCAAACCCGTTTGTGGATTGACGATATGTATATGATCACTGTAGTGCAAGCTCAAGCATATAAAGTAAGTGGCGACCGGAAATACCTCGACCGGGCAACAAAAGAAATGGTGATGTATCTGGATGAGTTGCAACGCCCCAACGGATTATTCTATCATGCACCGGATGTGCCTTACTATTGGGCGCGAGGAGATGGCTGGATGGCTGTAGGTATGGCCAACTTACTCCGCTATATGCCTGAAGATCATAAAGACCGTCCGCGCATCATGAAAGGTTATCTCACCATGATGGAAAGCTTGAAGAAATATCAACAACCCAGTGGCATGTGGAACCAATTGATAGACGAACCTGATTGTTGGGCTGAAACTTCCGGATCAGCGATGTTCACCTATGCCTTTATTGTAGGAGTCAAACAAGGATGGTTGAATGTTGAAGAATATGCTCCGGCTGCCCGTAAGGCATGGCTGGCTTTACTTCCGTATATAGACGAACGGAACAATATAACCGAAGTTTGTATCGGTACGGGGAAAAAGAACGACAAACAGTATTATTATGACCGTCCCCGTGTTGCCGGGGATTTCCACGGACAAGCACCTGTTTTATGGTGTACAGCAGCCTTATTGGATATGTAATACGGAATTTAGCCATGTTTTTCAAACTTGTAGTATATAAAGATTATTTTATATATTTGCAGGTTCATTAATAAGAATGTTATTGAAGATATTACATTATATATATACTCTCAGCTTAATTGGGATATTGTCTGCTTGTAGTTTGGTTCATACGTCTACATCTGATAATGTATCCGGGACGACTTCCGTTGTATATCCGACTTGCGGTATTGATTTACCTTCGGACAATTTTACATTTTATTTACCTCACATCGCTTTAGATAAATTGGAAGCGCCTGTTTCACCCCTGTTTGATATAACAGCGGATTTTTGTGCGTACGACATGAACCATATATCCGTGTCCGACCCGAAGTTGTTTAAGAATGATAAGACGATGTTGATAGATTTGACACGGATACGAAAAGAAAACTATTCTTTCCCTCTTCCGGGCGCAAAACTAATTTCTTCTTATGCAGGCAAACGGAAAAATCATTCAGGAACCGATTTGAAAACATTTGCCAATGATACGATACGCGCTGCCTTTGATGGTATTGTCCGAATGGCTAAAGCCTATTATGCTTATGGAAATGTGATCGTCGTGCGGCATTTTAATGGTTTGGAAACCGTATACAGCCATAATTCCAACCATTTAGTTAAGCCGGGAGAATACGTGAAGGCCGGTGCACCTATTGCTTTGGTAGGAAGGACAGGTAGGGCAACAACGGAACATCTACATTTTGAAGTGCGGGTTAACGGGCAGCACTTTAATCCCGAACTTCTGTTTGATATGAGTACGCAGGAATTACAATCTAAATGCCTGGTATGTACGCAGGAGAAAAACCGTATCATCATCTCTTCTATGGATTCTTTCTCAAATCTACCCTTTATGTTGAATGCTTCTAATTAAGCCGGATAGATTTTTTTTACTGATTTATGCAGCGTTTTGATTTATGGTTACGTCATACATCAAGTAAGTATTGAATTGTGGATAAGATGTATAGTTAAATAATATGTAAATCTTATGACAATAGTGTAAATTAATTATATTTGTATGTACGATGTAAAGCGTTATTATAAATTAATGTTGTAATGGAATTATGCAGGTTTAAACCCTGTGTATATTAATAAGTCTAATAAAAAACGAAACAAAAGAGTATTTATTAAAAAGAGAGGAGAAACGAATATGAAATTCATGAAATTAGCATCCTTTATATTATTACTTCTGGCAATGTTTAGCATTGATGCTGTTGCGCAGGAAGAATTCTTTGATGATGTATATTTCTCTTCAAACAAAAATAAAAAGAAAGAAAGTGTAGAAGAGAAACAGGTTGTACAACAGAAAACAACCCAGCATGTTGCCGCCTATGCAGCGTCTTCCAATAAGCAGTCTGCAAATAATCGCGATATTGATGAATATAACCGTAGATATGTATCCATTGATTTGGAAGAACCTTATTATGATGATTCAGACGATGGCGTTGTAATAGAAAAAGAAAAAACGCGTAATTCCGATACGGAATATACTGAACGCATTATCCGTTACCATTCTCCCAGTAAAATAACAATAGCGGGGGCCGATCAGGTGAACCTATACCTAAGTGACGGTTATTACGCGTATGGATATGATACGGATTATTCGGATGGCGGCGCTAATGTAAGTTTTGATATTAATGTAGGTAATAGCTGGGGATGGGGACCTTCTTATTATGGTTGGTATGATCCTTGGTATTATTCTTCCTGGTATGGTCCGTCTTGGAGTTGGAGATGGGGTGGTTTATATGCCGGTTGGCATAACCCTTGGTATTATTCTTCCTGGTATGGTCCGTCTTGGGGATGGGGCGGTTATTATGGCGATTACTATGGTGGCTATTATGGAGGTTACTATGGTTACCCCGGCGGCTATTATGGTCATCATCATTATTATTCACGTCCTAATTATAGTTATTATAATAACGGGCGATCATATGCCGGAAGAAGAAGTTCAAATAGCGCCGTTAGTAGCAGTCGTGTATCAAGCAGTAGGAGTGCAAGTTCAAGTAGCGGACGTTCATCTTCTTTACGAGCCGGCTCAAGTAGAAGTTCTTCATCTGCTGTAAGTAGTGGGCGTAGCAGTTCCAGTACGAGTAGTCGTGGTTCATCTTCTGCTACTGTAGGAAGAAGTTCTACAAATAGCAGTAGCCGCAGTAGTAATAGTAGCGGAACTGTAAGTTCAAACCGTACCCGAGTTGCTCCGAGTTCCGAAGCTTCATCGGGCCGTAGTAGCAGTAGCAGCCGTCAGTCTGTAGCTCCTTCCTCTTCCAGTTCAAGTACAAGAAGTTCGAATAGTTATTCATCAGGTCGTTCTTCAAATAGTTCAAGTAGTTCGAGTTATTCAACACCTTCCAGGTCGTCATCGTCATCTTCTTCAAGAAGTAGTGGCTTCAGTTCCTCCAGTACCAGTAGTGGAAGCAGTCGTTCCAGTGGAAGTTCAGGTAGTAGTGGCGGCGGTGGTCGTTCCGGTGGTGGTCGTAGCAGATGATGAATGGGTTGATAAAAATATAACAGGATGAAAAAGATAATTCTAACAATTTCGGCGTTGGTACTGGTTAGCAGCGCCGTTTTTTCTCAAGGGCAATTGGATGCATATAAAATGGCTCAGACCGATTTGTTCGGGACAGCCCGTTACATGAGCATGGGAGGAGCCTTTGGTGCATTAGGCGGTGATATTTCCGTTATGAACGCTAATCCGGCAGGTTTAGCGATTTATCGTAGTTCCGAATTTGTAACGACATTAAGCCTTAATTCAGCCTCGTCCGAAGCAAATTGGGAAGGAACGAAAGCTACTGGAAGCCGTGCACGTATGTATTTCGACAATATTGCTTACGTAAGTTACTTCCCAACGTCGAATGATGAAGGCATTGTGGGTTGGAATGTTGGGTTTTCATATAACCGGTTGAAAAATTTCAATAGAAGTTATTCGCTGAGAGGAAATGCCAATTCACTATACTCATTATCTGATTATATGGCGGAAAGAGCTTATGGGCTTAATGTTGATGATATAAAAGTAGTTCAAGGGGATTCATATAATCCTTATGATAATGTAAATGATTGGCTTTCCGTGTTAGGATATAATGCCGGTTATTTCGAATATTTTAAAGATAAAGGGAAGTATTATAGCGCTTTTGGTGAAAAAGATGGTAATGGAGGTATAAATCCTTATCAATTGAAAGGCGCGCAACTGGATGTTAACGAACGTGGAGGAATAGATCAATACAATATTGCTTTCGGCTTAAATATATCAAACAAGTTGATGTTAGGTGCAACAATAGCCATTACAGATATCAGTTACCATTATACTTCTTATTATGCAGAAGATTTCGAAGATTCGAATTATCTGGAATTAGAAAATTGGTTGAATACGGAAGGTACCGGATATGGTTTTAATATGGGCGCTATTGTTCAGCCGGTTGATTATTTTCGCTTAGGAGTAGCTTATAACTCGCCTACCTGGTATAAGATGACGGATTATTATGATGCTACGGCTACGGCAGATTCTTATTTCTGGAATCAAAAACGCAGTGCTCAGACTCCTTATAAAGCTTATTCTGAGTATGAATTCCGTTCTCAGGATCGATGGATATTCAGTGCGGCAGCCATTTTAGGAAAAACGGCTTTGCTGAGTATAGACTATGAATTAGCCAATTATAAGCGTATGAAGTTATACGATAATATTGGTAGAGAGAACCAAAGTAGTAATACGGATATTCGTGATAATTTTGGTAATGCGGGTACTCTACGTGTAGGAGCAGAAGTTAAAGTAACTCCGCAATTTGCAGTCAGAGCCGGCGCTGCCTGGATTGGCAATCCTATGAAAAATACATTAAAAGATGCTACAGTAGAAGTAAAAACAGTAGGAACAATTCCTAATTATACAATTGAAAATAGTATATCCAATTATACGATAGGTTTAGGTTACCGTTTTACTCCAAGCCTTTACTTGGATTTGGCTTGTATACTCAGGTCACAAAAAGAAGATCTGTACGCTTTTTCTAAGATATTTGACGACGGAAAGTTAATAACAGATTCTAAACCGGCTTCATTAAAGACAAACACAACGCGCGTAGCATTGACGTTAGGTTATAAATTTTGATTAAACGCAAAATACATTTTGTTTAGAAAAGCCCCCTGTTTGTACTTGAAATATACAGACAGGGGACATTTTTTATTTAAAAGAACTAAAAGCGCTTGTTTGTTTGAAATACTTTTAGTTATTTTGCTTTCAATAAATTTTATGTATAACAATTAAATCTGGTTGCCTATAGCTAAACATTACTCTAAGAAACCCAAACAAAAGAAGTAATGAACATATTAAAAACGATGACCGACGAAGAGTTGGTAGTTCTTTATGCTAAAGGCGAAAATGCTGCTTTCGATGTATTGTTGAATAGATATAAGAGCAGTATCCATTCTTACATATATTTTATAGTACGTAATAAAGACTTAACGGAAGATATCTTCCAGGAAACTTTCGTAAAGGTAATTACGACTATTAAACAGGGTCGTTATACCGAGAATGGTAAGTTTAAAGCTTGGATTACCCGTATTGCCCATAACTTGATTATCGATTACTTCCGCCAGGAACGAAGTGAAAATACTGTATCGAATGATGATGTGGAGGTTGATTTATTCAACAATATAAAATTGTGCGATGGAACCATCGAAGATATGATTGTACGGAATCAGGTACTTTCCGATGTAAAGAAATTAATACAACATTTGCCGGATAGCCAACGTGAAGTATTGGAAATGCGCTATTATCAGGATTTGAGTTTTAAAGAAATAGCTGATATAACCGGCGTAAGTATAAATACTGCATTAGGACGGATGCGTTATGCTATTTTAAATATGCGTCGTTTAGCGACTGAAAACCAAATGGAATTATCACTGACATAAATTGAAAAAAATATTCTATTTCATGCAATAAGTGGTCTATACATGCGTTTTTTTAGTAAAACAATAAAAAATGTATGGCCTATGAAGAGATTTTCTACACGATGCTTGGATAGATTTATAAACGAAACGGAACAAAACCAAACTACAGAAAAGAGTATACCGCAGAAGAAGACGCTTGATTTTCTGATGCAATTTGCCCGGGTTTATCACGTAGAACCGGATATTAAACAAGAACTCTGTGGTTTTGTTATGAATTAAAGAAAAAGAAAGGGAATAGGAAAAGGCTTATTCTCTTTCTTTTTTTATGTAACTTTGTGAAAAATGACGGAAATGAAACATAAAATAGCGCCATCTTTATTAGCCGCAGATTTTCTTCATCTGCAACAGGAAATAGAAATGATCAATAATAGCGAGGCCGACTGGCTCCATATGGATATTATGGATGGAGTGTTTGTTCCTAACATATCTTTTGGTTTTCCAATACTTGAAGCAGTAAAGCCCTTGTTGAAAAAACCCATGGATGTTCATCTAATGATAGTAGAGCCACAGAAATTTATTCATGAGGTTGCAGCAGCAGGAGCTTATATGATGAATGTCCATTACGAAGTATCTCCTCATTTACATAGCACGATTTCAGCTATTAAAAAGATGGGCATGAAAGCCGGAGTTACACTGAATCCTCATACCCCCATTCATTTGCTGGAAGATATTATCCAGGATATCGATATGGTACTTCTTATGTCTGTTAATCCCGGATTTGGTGGACAAAAATTTATTGAACATTCTGTTGAGAAAACAGCTCGTCTGAAAGATATGATTCTCCGGAAAGGTTTGCATACCTTAATTGAAGTAGATGGAGGAATAGATAAGGAAACAGGCAAACGTTTGCTTACCGCAGGAGCAGATGTGTTAGTCGCCGGTAATTTCGTTTTTAAGTCGCCCAATCCTATGCAGACAATAAAAGAACTGAAAGAGTTAATGGTTAGTGATTAATGATTAACGATTCATTTTGATCATTCTCCATTAAAAAACGTAACTATGATAAAAGAAATACTGAAGCGTCCTTTTGTACGCCCTCTTTTTATATGGATAGCGGGGATTGTTTTACAGTCGTTTGTTTCGGTTGGTTTTTATTCTTTTTTATTATTGTTATTTCCAGTTATTATTTTACTTGTATCTTATTTATTTAGCAGTCGTTATCAAACAGAACCTGTTTATAATGGCCGTTGGGTTTGGGGAATTGTGTTTATCTCGATATTGCTTTTCCTGTCTGTTCAGATGACTGCCTATCATGAAAATAAGACGGTTAGTACTTCTCCAAACCGGTTGCAAGAATTGACAAAAGCAATGCAACAACATTTAATCGAACCTTTTGACAGACTTTCTTTGTCTGATGTGGAGAAATCTGTCTTAACAGCTATCACATTAGGAGAGAGACAGTCTATGCCAAGAGTTGTCAGAACACAGTTTTCTGTAGCAGGTGTAGCTCACATATTATCTGTTAGTGGCTTTCACGTAGCGATTGTTTGTAGTTTTCTCTCCATGGTATTATCTTTTTTTTGTCGTGGTCGTATAGGTAAATGGGTGAAATATGTGTTGATGATCATATTATTATGGATATTTACTGCCATAACAGGCTTGGCCGCATCATCCGTCAGGGCTGCCACTATGTTGATGTTGTATCTTACTGGGAGACAATTGAGCTATATGGCCGATGGATATAATACGTTGGCTGCATCAGCTTTTTGTATGTTGGTGTATAATCCTTTTTATTTATTCGATATAGGATTCCAGTTAAGCTATATGGCTGTTTGGTCTATTCTGTTTTTACAATCCCGGCTGAAGAACTTGCTTGTTGTAAAAAATCCATTACTTTCAACGCCTTGGGGATGTATTACCGTTACGTTAGCAGCACAGATTGGAGTTACTTTTTTATGTTTGTATTACTTTGGTTATTTTTCTGTAGTATTTTTATTTACTAATCTACCACTTACATTAATAGCTACTCTGTTAATACCGATGGCTTTGTTTTGGATTTTTCTTCCACCTTCTTTTTTTCTTTCTACCTGGTTACAGTTTTGTATAGAGAAGCTAACATATAGTATGATGTGGATTGTGGAAACATTTAGCCGTATTCCTGGAAGTACGGTTACTTTCCACTTTAGTTTTGTTATGATGTTATTAAGTTATCTATCGCTTTCGTTATCATTTATATACTTTGTTAATAAGAACCCACGATTATTGATAGGCTCCCTGTTACTACTATTGATTGTCTTGTTTTTGATGCTTATTGATAAGTATCTGCATATACAAATCTAAAAAAGTTGTACATTTGTGATAATAATATAATTTGATATGTTGACAAAAATTATCCGTGAAGAAGAAATTCAGAAAGTAAAAAAATATGTAGAGAAAGGTGATAAGTTTGTTATTATAACACACATAACCCCAGATGGCGATGCTATTGGTTCTTCTTTAGGATTATATCATTTCCTGAATAAGTTTGGGAAAGACAATGTTTCGGTTGTTGTTCCGAATAATTTTCCTTCTTTTTATAAATGGATGCCGGGCGCTAAGGATATTGTTATCCATGAAAAATATCCGGATTTTGCTGAACAGTTGATCCGGGACGCCGATGTCATATTCTGCCTTGATTTCAATGAACCAAAGCGAATAGAGAAATTGGCATCTACTGTTGTTGCAGCAGACGGAAGAAAAGTAATGATTGATCACCATCCGAACCCATCTGATTTTTGCAAGGTCGTTATGTCTTATCAGGAAATATCGTCTACAAGCGAACTCGTTTTCCGGTTTATTTGCCGCATGGGTATGTATGAATTAGTTAACAAAGAAGCAGCTGAATGTATCTATACCGGGATGATGACTGATACTGGTTCTTTTACCTATAATTCCAATCATCCGGAAATTTATACCATTATTGGCGAATTGATAAAAAAAGGGATAGACAAAGATTTGATTTATCGCCGGGTAAACCAGGTTTATTCGGAATCTCGTTTACGTTTGATGGGCTTTTCCCTGTATGAGAAGATGCGGGTATTTCCTGAGAAACATTCGGCATTGATCACTTTGTCTAAAGAAGAATTACGGCGCTTCCGGTATGTAACGGGAGATACGGAAGGATTTGTTAATCTGCCGTTGAGTATTGACGATATACAATTCTCAGTCTTTATCCGTGAAGATAAAGATTATATAAAAGTTTCGCTCCGGTCGATCGGTGAATTTCCGTGTAATAAATTTGCTGCCGGATATTTTAATGGCGGAGGACATAAGAATGCTTCCGGCGGCGAGTATTTTGGTTCGTTAGAAGATGCTGTGAAAGTTTTTGAAGAAGGCCTAAACGAATTAAATCCTAATAATTTCGAAGAAATAAAAAATATACCGAAGATTTAGTGAAGAATACATACCTTTGTTGCATATTTTAATAGAAAAACAAATGAAAAAAAGTTTTAATATACTGATGATTTTGTGTGCTGTTTTATTCGTTTTGTCCTGTAATAATAACAAATCGTACACAGACATGTTGAAAGACGAAAAGAAAGCTATTGATCGTTTTGTCGACGAACAAGGCTTTGAGATAATAGAAAACTATCCGGCAAATGGCGTTTTTGGTGAAAAACAGTTTGTCAAATTAAGTACTGGGCTTTATTTGAATGTGGTAGATTCGGGAAATGGTAATCGTCCGGAGTATGGAACCAGTATATTATTAAGAGCCAGTGGCAGAGTTCTGTTGCATGACACTGTTTCATTCAATGGTTTCGATCCGATGAATACGATTATTACTTGGCCTATGGAATTCAAATATGGTATATTATACAGTTCCAATGATGTGTCGGGCTTTTTCTTTAGTGAAGGTTTAATGAGCGGCCTGAGTTATGTAGGAGATAGTTCTATTGTGAAATTGATAATTCCTTTTAAAATAGGTAGCAGCTATCAACAATCAGAAGGTAACCCGATATACTATGATAAAGTGAGATATATTTTTGAAAAATAAACAAAACGTATGACTCTAATTAAATCTATTTCCGGAATACGCGGTACCATTGGTGGTACACCGGACGAAGGCTTAAACCCACTGGCTATTGTAAAGTTTGTAGCAGCTTATGCTACGTTTATACGGAAAAGCGCTAAAGCAACATCGAACAAAATTGTGGTGGGAAGGGATGCCCGCATTTCCGGTCCTATGGTAAAACAAATCGTTTTGGGAACACTCACAGGAATGGGTTTTGATGTGGTGGATATCGACATGGCAACAACTCCTACAACAGAAGTAACGGTAGTTATGGAAAAAGCCTGTGGAGGTATTATTCTAACAGCCAGTCATAATCCGAAACAGTGGAATGCGTTGAAACTGTTGAATGAACGTGGTGAATTCCTTAATGCTGCCGAAGGACAGGAAATCTTAGACTTAGCAACATCTGAGAATTTCATTTTTGCAGATGTAGACCATTTAGGGAAGGTTCTTGTTAGTGACACCTATATGCAGAAGCATATTGAAAACGTCCTTAATCTCGAATTAGTAGATGTAGAAGCTATTAAAGCGGCCGGTTTCCGTGTAGCTGTGGATGCTGTGAACTCGGTAGGCGGAATTGTTATTCCCGAATTATTGTATGCATTGGGCGTGAAGGAAATTTTTAAACTCCATTGTTCACCTCATGGTAATTTCGCACATAATCCGGAACCTCTACCAGAACATTTAACGGAGATTTCCATATTAATGAAGCAGGCTAAAGCAGATGTTGGCTTTGTGGTAGACCCTGATGTAGACCGTCTTGCCATTGTTTGTGAGAACGGAGAAATGTTTGGGGAAGAATATACGTTAGTTGCCGTAAGCGATTATGTATTGACACATACGCCGGGTAATGCGGTAAGTAACCTAAGTTCAAGCCGCGCTCTCCGGGATGTAACCCGTGCTCACGGAGGAGAATACAATGCTGCGGCTGTAGGAGAAGTAAATGTTGTGGTCAAGATGAAAGAAACGAAGGCTGTAATAGGAGGTGAAGGTAATGGTGGAATTATCTATCCGGCCAGTCATTACGGACGTGATGCATTAGTTGGCATTGCTCTGTTCCTTACTCATCTGGCCAAAAAGAAAATGAAGGTAAGTGAGTTACGTGCCACCTATCCTTCTTATTTTATTTCTAAACAGAAAATAGAACTTACCCCCGACATAAATGTAGATGCTATTCTGGAAAAGGTAAAAGAAAAGTTTGCCCACTACGATATTACAGATATCGACGGGGTAAAAATAGATTTTCCCGATAAATGGGTACATCTTCGCAAAAGTAATACCGAACCGATTATCCGCATATACTCCGAAGCGCATACTATGCAGGAGGCGGAAGATTTGGGAGGACAATTAATCCGTATTATCAACGACATGTGTAAGTAGTAAACAGATACATATAAAATAAAACGGGCGTGTAAATTTAACTGTGTCAAATAATTTTTCTTCCTTATAACTTAGGATCTATTTATGTCCATTTCTCACAATGGGTAATGTCGATCCGGAGCTTTGTTGGTAAAAACGGT
>JAISDJ010000335.1 GCA_031264865.1 Tannerellaceae bacterium
GGTGAAACTTCCGCCTATGGGAGTGTCACCACCCAGTCCGAATCCTACTATTACCTCCACCTGCACTATATCAAAGGCCTTGAATCCGGCAAAACGTACCACTACCGTTTCGTTGCGCAAGACTATGACGGCGTCACCATCTCATCCGGCGATCACACGTTTACTACCAAAGAGCTAACCGCCGACATTATCCGTATTCCCGAAGACATGGAAGGCGATGCGCCCTATACCCTCACTCAGGGAGACGCTAAATATGTACTTACACAAGACCTGACTGTCCCTACGTTGGCTATTAATATCAAGACGAACAACACAGAGCTCGACCTCGACGGACATACCATTATCTATGACAACGGCGCTCCGAAAGTCGTCGGCACATGGTTTAATGATTACGCCTATAATGAAGAAGCCTCCTTCGGTATCCGGGCGGGGTTGTGGAACTACCTCAACATCCGCGTGCTGAACGGTACGATCAAACAGGGACATAACGGTGGGAAAGGATTTATCGGTACCGGTTTCAATCCGCTTTTCCTGAATCACATGGGCGAAGGAACGTACAACGAAGTGGCCGGCGTAACGGTAGATTATTATGGCGACAGTGTGGGTGGTATGGTTACCGGCAACGGCTATGTGCATCACAATGTACTCTACGACCGGGGTACAGTTATTGACGATCGTCATAGCGCTATCCGTGCCATGAGAGTGGGCGACAGTCCGCTGAACGACGTTTCGTTCAACTCCCTGCGCCGCTTTCGTCACTGGGGTATCAGCAGTGCCGGGAAAGTAGACTGCAACGAACTCTACTCCGACAGTTTCGACACGAACAGCTTTTCCCTCAGTGCAGGCAATGACACGCAACTGAACGGTAACAAGATATTCGGCATGGGTTACCTCCCGATTGGTATCGGATGGGGTAACAATCTCCGCGTAAAAGGTAACTTCATCTACATGCACGGCTTCGCGCCTACCCACCGCAGTGAGGAATACAGTCGCAACTCGTCCGTAGCCGGCATGCGCGTAACGAACTACGACGGTATATCGCTCGAAAACATGCTTTTTGAAGACAATACCATCGTTCTCAAGGCCGAAGACGGTTGTACGATGGCGCGCGGTATCTGGACAAGCAACAGTGTGCACGATAAAAACTTCGTCTACCGCCGCAACACCGTCAAAGTAGAAGCCATGCCGGGCAACCTCATAAATCCTGAAGACGGCGTCAAGACAGGAGGTTCCGATCCCTGGCCCTATTACAATGGCGATGTTAATTATGCCCTTGCCGCCGTCACCTTCAGCGGCGGCAAAGTGAACAAGGAGGGAGACGTCCTTGCTGACCCGATTATCTTTGAAGACAACCGTCTTATCGGCAATGTCAACCTGCTCGTTATTGGCGAAGGATACGGTATCTGTAACAGCGTACATATGTATCGCACCCGATTGGAGAAAATTGAGCACGACAGTGAATTTTTTCATCCCGTCAGGCTCGGCTTCTGGTACTGGGACACATGGAATAACCGGATGGTCGACACAGAATACGACGGATTCAGTGAAAAGGAACTGACACCCTACTTCTATGGTGGCACCGGCCGGATGGAAATGCGTTATGGCAAAAGCAAAACCCTGACTGTGAAAAACCGCAATGGTTCACTGATTACCAACCGGCAAATCACATTGACCACTGTACCGGATGATAATCATACACAGATGCTTCGTACTGATGGCAGCGGTCGTGTTACCTTCGACCTCTTGACTGTGCGTCACTACAAATACGGCAACAGTCAGGAACACGATGGCAAAACCGGTACTCCTGCACAGACAAACTACCGTCAGTATATCTTCAGCGCTTCTGGGTATAAACCACTTAGCGTTTCCCTCGCACAGTTGGAAGACAACAATACATTGACGCTGGAAGAGCAATGATCAATCTCACTCGTAACCGCTACTCTTTAAATATCCTTTATCTTCAGGGGATTGAATGAGGTGTTTGTGTCATATACATCATTGCCATCTACTTTCTTAATGTATTTTACTATCTGTATGGTAACCGGTAGGATAATGATTTCGTAAAGAGATTTCAAAACGGCCTGTGTACCAATAAGAATAAATAGCTCTTTCGGTGGAACTAATCCTAGGAAGGCAATAGGGAAAAAGATCAGAGAGTCGGCGCTTTCACCAACAACGGTTGAAACAATAGCCCGTAAAGAAAAGTTTTTTCCACCTGATGCAATCTTCATCTTACTCATAATGTAAGCATTAAGGAAAGAACCGGTTAAGAAAGCAATCAGGCTGGCAACAGCTATACGGGGAGCCATCCCAAATACAAAATTGAAGCCTTCTTCTCCTTCCCAATAAGAAGCCGCCGGGAGCCAAACAGCCAATTGGGCAAACCCGATAACGAGGAAATTAGAGGCAAACCCACTCCAGATAATCAAACGGGCTTTTTTGTATCCCCATACTTCGGAGGTACAGTCATTTATTATGTACGAAATAGGAAAAACCAACAGGCCAGCGGTGGCAGTAATACCAAATACGTGTACGATTTTCGTCTCTAAAAGGTTGGCCGCAACTAGGCATACATTAAATAGGATGCCTAGCATCATGAAAGAAACACTAACTGTTTTCTGCATAATATCTTGTTTTTTACGTGGTTTAGCAAGCACACGGGAGAGAAGGAATTACTTCTTTTTCCCTTGATTGGCTACAGCATCCATTAGTTTTTTGATT
This sequence comes from Tannerellaceae bacterium, assembly GCA_031264865.1. GTDB lineage: Bacteria > Bacteroidota > Bacteroidia > Bacteroidales > Tannerellaceae > DFXE01. The sequence continues at coordinate 2,722 of JAISDJ010000335.1, forward strand.
TCTTCAGGATCGCCAAGGAAATAGTCCTTTGCAAGCTTCATGGTATCGTCAAATTCAAATACGTAAGGCACAGCCGTAGGTAAATTCAACTGGACGATGTCTTCGTCGGAAATATTCTTCAAATACTTGATGATACCCCGCAAACTATTACCATGAGCGGTAACGAGGATTTGATCGGCTGTCTCCAATGTAGGGAAAATAACATCTTTCCAGTAAGGAAGTATACGTTCTACAGTGTCTTTAAGGGATTCAGTACGGGGAAGTTGTTTATTAAGGATGTCTTGATAACGAGGCTCAAAGCGTGGGTTACGAGGGTCTTCTTCTTCTAATGGAAGAGGAGCAATATCATAACTTCTGCGCCAGATAAGTACCTGTTCGTCTCCATATTTTTCGGCGGTTTCGCTTTTATTTAAGCCCTGAAGGTTGCCGTAATGCTTCTCATTTAACCGCCAGCTTTTTTCTACCGGTATCCAATCCTGATCTAATTGGTCGAGCACATTATTTAATGTTTTGACGGCCCTTTTCAGATATGAAGTATAAGCGATGTCGAAAGCAAAGCCTTTCTCTTTCAATAATCGTCCGGCTTTTTTAGCTTCTTCGATACCTTTTTCTGTTAAATCTACGTCGGTCCAGCCTGTAAACCGGTTTTCTTTGTTCCATATACTCTCTCCATGACGGAGTAAAACAATACTTTTCATATGTCTATTCATTTATGAGGGGTAAAGATACGATTTATTTTTATTACCTGATAAACAAAAATCTTTTGTATTGTTTTTCTAAACCGTTTAAATTAGCCATTGCCGCAACCTGGTCATTGCTTCGAGCGTGTCGTTTCTGTCTCCAAATGCGGTAAGACGCAGGTAGCCTTCGCCGCTTGGGCCGAATCCCACTCCGGGAGTTCCCACTATATACGTTTCGTATAGAAGTTTCTCAAAGAATTTCCATGAATTTATATGGTTTGGCGTCTTTAACCAGATATAAGGGGCGTCTTCTCCGCCGTAAACCTTTAAACCGCATTCCAAAAGTCCCTCTCTCATGATGCGGGCGTTCGTCATGTAATAATCGACAGACGCCTTGATTTGTTCTTTACCTTCGGGAGAATATACGGCTTCGGCTCCCCGTTGGGTAATATAACTTGTTCCGTTAAATTTAGTTGCTTGGCGACGATTCCATAATTGATTAAGAGAAATCCGTCGTGAGTTGGACGTAAAGCCATTCAACTCTTTCGGTACGATGGTGTATCCGCAACGTACACCCGTAAAACCTGCTGTCTTTGAAAAACTGCGAAATTCAATGGCTACCTTCTTTGCTCCTTTAATCTCGTAAATAGAGTGGGGGATATCAGGATTACGGATATATGCTTCGTATGCCGCATCGTACATAATGATTATATTGTTTTCCAAAGCATAATCAACCCATTTTTTCAGTTCTTTTTGGGAGAGCGTTGTCCCTGTCGGATTGTTCGGATAACATAAATAGAGGATATCTACCTTTCGGCTTGGAAGGTCTGGCACAAAGTTATTTTCTTCCGTGCAGGGAATGTAGACTACATCGCTCCATTTTCCTTTGTTAAGAGTACCGGCGCGTCCTGCCATTACGTTAGAATCTATATAGACGGGATAAACCGGATCGGTTACTCCAATACTGTTGTCGTAGCCTAATATATCGCCGATATTTCCGGTATCACTCTTGGCTCCGTCGTTTATAAATACCTCGCCGGACTCTATTGTAATACCACGACTTGTAAAATCATTTCTGATAATAGTGTCAATCAAGAAAGAATATCCTTGATCAGGCCCATAACCATGAAAAGTCTCCTTACTGCCCAAGTCGTCTACGGCTTTGTGCATCGCATCAATAACAGCCGGAACCAGCGGTTGCGTTACATCTCCAATCCCTAAGCTAATAATCCGTTCTTTCGGATGAGTTACCTTAAAAGCATTTACCTTCTTGGCAATATCCGAGAACAAATAGCTATTCTGCAATTTAAGAAAGTGTTCGTTAATTAAAGCCATTTTTATGTTTTCGTTTTATTATTGTATTATGATTTATTATTATATTGTATTTCTATTTATTTCTCCTTCAAATACCGTTGTAGCTCCACCACTCATGAAGACCTTACCGGTAACTTCGTCCCAACGGATGCGTAAGGAGCCGCCGTCCATGATTACTTCAGGCTCACGTCCGATTTTACCTATTACAATACCGGCTACCGCTGTAGCACATGCGCCCGTACCGCAAGCCAACGTAATACTCGAACCACGTTCCCATACCCGCATCCTGAACTTATCAGGCCTCATAATCTGTACAAACTCAACATTGGTACGATTTGGAAAGTAAGGGTGATACTCCAGTAGCGGACCTACCTCGGGCAAATCAATACAACTAATATCCTCCGTGAATACTACAAAATGAGGATTACCCATCGAGATTACCGTACCTGTGTACTTCACGCCTCCCACTTCGAGAGTCAACTCCTCTCTATCTATTACCGGAATACCCATATCTACCGTAACTTCCGTTACCGTCCCATTATCAACCGATAAAGCTAATTCCTTGATACCCGAAAGCGTTTCCAGGCTAATCGTCAGCTTATCGGTGAGCCCTTTGTCATAGACATACTTACCAATACAACGTGAAGCATTGCCACACATCATCGCCTCGGAACCATCCGCATTAAATATACGCATACTGAAATCTGCCACATCCGACCGGCCAATCAGCACAAGCCCGTCCGAACCAATACCTGTGTGTGGCATACTCCATTTTACGGCTAATTCTTCAGGATTCTCCAGCGGATGAATCATTGTATTTACATATATATAATCATTACCGGCTCCGTGCATCTTTGTGAACTTAACTGAATCTGTCATTTTATTATTGAATCTATATTTGTTGTTTCTTTTTGATTTAACCTATTGCAAATATATGGCTTTTTGATGTTTTAATAACAGATTATGCAACTAAATGTTTGATAAAAATTTGATTATTTAACAATTTGTATAAATAGAACAATGAAAAGTAATAAATTTTTACAGGGATAACTCATTGGATAATAAACTATCCGACCTCCCATACTGTTTATAAAAAAATGATAAAAATGCATTTTGCTAAGTTTAGCCCTATTATTTGCTTATAATCTAAACATTTCAGAGATATTCTTGGGATATACATAGGACTTGTCTGGGACAAATAGCTGATTTCACTTTAAAGATTCTTAGATTTTTCCTCTGCGTAACCATATATTTACATACTAGAGAAGGTTAATAGTAATTAAATAAATTGGTTTATAAAATAAACTTTATTATGTTTGCAAAAAGAAAAGAGCGGAAGTAGATTCCGTTTTTTTAAGCAAATGAAGTTTATAAAATAAATCACTTTATGATAAACAATATGGAAGATCGGAAAATTAACGAAAAAGAAAGTCTTGAATTGATTGCTCAAATGATTCGTAGTACCCAGAATAAGTTGGCTAAAGGTAGTGGGCGCCCATTCCTCCTTTTTGGGTATACCAGTGTGGTATTTGCCATTGCTATATGGTTTTTGCTCCGTATTACTGGTGTATGGCAGTGGAATTGCCTCTGGTTTGCAATCCCACTTATCTTCTGGCCTGTTGCAGCTCGTATCTACAAGAATATGGTGGCAGACAAGACAACTTATGTAGACCGGATCATTAGATATATCTGGGTACTTACCAGTTTTACCATTATTATTGCTTGTGGATTCACGCTTATCTTTATCCAGATGGAAAGTCTCTTCTTTACAGCTTTATTGTTAGGTATGTCTACTGCTCTGACGGGACTTGTTGTAAGGATACGTCCTGTTACCATTGCCGGTATTGCTGGCATGGTTATATCGCCTGCAGCCCTTTGGTTGCAGGATGAAAACAGATTGTTGTTGTTTGCAGTCATATTTGTGCTGGTATTTGTTGTTCCCGGTCATATATTGAATTATAAAAGTAAAACTATCGGCTGATGTTTAAAGAGTTAAACCCATTATTTCATTCTGAATTACGGCTTGGCATTATGTCGCTCCTGCTCTCAGTTGATAGTGCCGACTTTGTCTACATACGGGAACAAACTGGGGCTACGGCAGGCAATCTCAGTGTGCAAATAGACAAGTTAAATAAAGCAGGCTATATTGAAGTAGAAAAAACCTACAAAGGCAAAACGCCCTGTACCCTCTGTAAAATAACGCCTGAGGGCGTTAAAGCTTTCGAACAATACGTAGAAGCGCTAAAAAGCTATATTCATTTTAATGATTAAAGGCGGATGATTAGCGATTAAATTCTCCTCCTATATATTGTCTTGATACGGATGCAGGAAGAGGCGTCGAACCCTTCTCCCTTTGTGTAGGCGCCCTGTAAGGTGCGTCCAGGGCTTGTGTTGTCTTATGATCAGCAAAATATATAGAATAGTATACTGATGATATTCTATAATTAGCAATAGAATGATAAACAATAAATAGGATAATAAATATAATAACAATAAAAACAATATAAAAATGATATTA